>PAKC01000060.1 GCA_002706205.1 Halobacteriovoraceae bacterium | reverse complement strand
TAACTTTCTTCAATGGAGTATTTATGGAGAAGGTTAAAAGAAAGAACGGTTTTAAATACCGTGAGAAGGTATATTTCAATAAAAAATGTATCACTAGCCCTTGGTTTAATAGAAAACAAGAGGCAAAAGTTTGGAAAAGAGAAAAACTTTTAGAGAGAGATAGGATAAATGCTCTTGGTATAAGTTATATTCCAGATATTACTTTAAATGAGTTCTTAGAAATTTTCATAGTTAACAAGCAAGGTTTAGCTAAAAGAACTATAGATGGATATGTCTCATGTATTAAGCTCTATATTAAGCCAAATTTAGGCCATATAAAGCTTTCTAAGATTAGACTACAACATGGTGAGACATTAAAAGTAAGTCTTCTTAAAACAGGCCTGAGTGTCACTAGAGTAAATAATATTTTAAATGTTATGAAAATCATCTTCAAAGAAGCTGTTAGAACTGAGAATTTATTAAAGTCTCCATTTAATAATCTGAAATTCATACCAAAACAAGATAGAACGCTAGACTATTGGCTACCTAGTGAGGTTCATAGGTTTTTATATTCAAGTTTAGAAAGCCATTACTATCCTGTGTACCTAGTTTGTCTTAATACAGGTCTTAGAAAAGGTGAAATATGTGGTCTATTCTGGGATTGTATAGATTTTAAAAACAGACAAATCATTGTTAAAAGAACAGTTGATAGGTATGGCCTAAAAGAAAGCACTAAAAGTAAAAAGGTTAGAAATATACCAATGAATGATACTGTTTATGAGTTTCTTCAAGAACACTTTAAGAGTAGACAATCATTAAATTATGTATTCACAACACCACTTGGAAAACCAATAGATTATCAGCATTTTACATTCAGAGTTTTTAATAAAGATATTGAAAAGGCTAAAGTAAGGATGATTCGGTTCCATGATTTAAGAACTACTTTTGCTAGTAACTTTTGTATGAATGGAGGTGATATTTATGCGCTGTCTAAGATTCTTGGTCATTCTTCAGTTGAAATAACTCAACAAAAATATGCCCATCTACATCCAAGTTTTATGGAAAGAGAAATAAATATTTTAAACTTTAGCCCCGAATTAGAACTGCAAAATTTCAAGGTACTTTAAAGGCTAATAATTTTAATTATTTATTGAGATACAAAAGGAAATGGCGGAGAACAAGGGATTCGAACCCTCGAAGGAGTTGCCCCCTTACACGCTTTCCAAGCGTGCGCCTTCGACCACTCGGCCAATTCTCCGCATAGTTATTATTTATCATTTATGCTTTATAGCGTCTACGTTTTTGCTTGAAAAAGTTTGAAAGTAGACGAGAATTTTTGTGATGTTGAAAACCGCCATAGACTTGAACCTTATGATTCAATCTCTGATCTTTATGTAAGTTTAACCCTAAACTTATCGCTCCTCCTTTTGGATCATAAGCACCAAAAAAGATGTTTTGAATTCTAGCTTGAGAAATCGCGGCCATGCACATGGGGCATGGCTCAAGAGTAACGTAGAGGTCACAATCGAGTAATCTCCAAGAATTTAATTTTTTTGAAGCTTCACTTATGGCCAAAACTTCAGCATGAAAGCAGGCATTAGGAGTTTGTTCTTTAGTGTTAAACGTTTTGGCCAAAATATCACCGTGGCCATTGGTTAAAACCGCACCAACAGGAACTTCACCCATTTTTTCGGCCTCATAGGCCATGTCTGAAGCAATTGACATCAAATAATTTACTTTATCAAAGTTCACTTTTTTCCTGTGATTGAGTATAATCTGCAAACTTTCTTCTAATATTTGCCTTTTTATTTAAACCCCATATTTTTTTAAGCTCAGTGTATTGTTTTTTATCCACATCACTTTTTAGCTCAAGTTTCATACCATATCTAATAGGTCGTCCAGGTATATCTTCACGTTGAGTTTTAAGCTTTCCACTGACTTGATATACTTTTTTCTTATAGGGTATTTTAAGCTCAATAATATCTCCGAGAGGTAAAATTTCAAAGGCTAAGAACGAAATACACTCTCTGCGTATATCAGCAACCCTCACCTCAACCTCACTTTTTCCTACAACAATATCGGCCTTAAGTTCACCTCTATATCTAAAATCGTATTCCCACCACTGTATTCTTGGAAAATAAAGTGGAGAGCTCATTAAATAGCCATTTAACCCCAGAAATAGAGCCGCTAAAAATGCCAAATAAAGAACAAAAATATTATATTCAAAAAATGTATAGTGAAGAATATTCATTAAAATATAAATTGTGAGTACTAACGTTAAACCCCATAGTGCGTAGTTTCTATTTGTGAAAGCTCTAGCATAGAACTTTAAAGTGACCACGACAAAAGTAATCTCAATTAAAAAGCTCAGATTGAACACACTTCGTTCAACAACTCTTGTAATAAAAAACATTAAAAAAGTTACTAACGAAAAAGCGTATACAGTTAAAATGGACTTTTTAATTTCATCATTCAATTCTATTTCTAGTAATTTCCTCATAACTTATCTCATATTTTTGCGCTAAGGCCTCTAATGTTGTTGTAGGAAGAACATAAACAGGATCTTTATAGCCAGTTTCTATTTTAATTGTGTCTTCCAGTTTTTTACTAGTTAAATAACATATCTCTTTATCTTTGGGTATCTTGCGTTGAAAGTTTAAGATACTATAATGACTTTCACGACTTCCCAAATGTAGTGCTGGAATTGAACTTTTATTTAAATAAAAAGCTAATTTAGCTGTCACTTGATAGTTATCACCCACAACAATCCTGTCTTTGCAAAGTTCTACAATTGCCGGAATCTTTTTTTCTTTCCAATCTACAACTTCATTTAACCTATTATCTTCCAAGGAATTTATATTTGAAAAATAGGTTGGAAAGGCCAGAATCACCTTAAAAGAAGTGACTAAAAGTATACTTAAACTTGCGAAACAAAGAACGAGTTTTTTATAAGGTATCATATACTTTGTCATTAAAATGATAAATGCAAGTGAGCAACTTATTGTCCAATTAGCTTCAATTTGATTTCTAAAAGACATAAAAAATAAAAATATCAAAAAACCAAAACTATTAAATACAAGAATTCTTTCAAATGTATCTTTAAATCTGTTTTTATACCAAAGAAAACATATCAAAAAGAAGTTTAAAAAACCCATTAAAAAAACTTGCCCTGAGATATAATCAAGTATGTTCATGACATCAAAGTGCTTTTCAGTTCTACCTGTTAAATGAAACTGAAAAGAAACAAAGTCATGCTTATATTGCCAATACATATGAGGAAAATACAATGCAACAACACCTAAAGCTATAAACCAAAAGCTTTTTCTTTTAAGGAAGTCTAGATTTGCAAGCACCGTTAACAATACAATTAAAAGTCCATGATATTTACTATAAAACATTCCTGTAATAGAAAACATCACCATAAATGAAAATAAAGAGTTATCATTGAAGAGATATTTTTTAATTGACCAAAAAAACAATGCTGAAAAGAACATTAATGGTGTATCAGGTAAGGCAAATATGCCTGAAAAATTTATCAAGGGAAGTGAAAAAACCAACGCAAAAAAGATGAGCAAATCTTTTTTGGGGCGTAATAGGTCCCAACAAAGCCAAATGGTTCCCACCAGAAAAACTTGAGACATAAACCTAACTGCAAATTCATTATGCCCCCATAAAAAACCTCCGAGCCAGATAGACAGAGCAACCATAGGAGGATGGTCAAAATATCCCCAACTCAAATACTGTGAATATAACCAATAATAAGCTTCATCAAAGCTCAACTCTAGTCGACTTGAAAGAATAACATTGGGCAATATTAATAGACCCAAAAATATCAAGTAAAGATACCAATCTTGTCGTAATTTTATAGCAAATTTTTCCATGCCTCTAAAACCTCAAAAACACATTATAATATATATCATGGAGAAAATAGAGGAAAATAATTCGCGAATTTCAATAAGTTTTGAAGTCATTCGTTACATTACACTCTACTACTTCTCAATAGCTGTTTTGTTAACCATTATACAAATTATAATGGAATATAACGATATTAGGCAGAATATTAGTTCTTCAATTCAAGAAATAACTTCTAGCTTTAATGAATCTCTCACCAACTCATTATGGGAATTTAATGACACTCAGACTCACACGATACTCACTGGAATACTTGAGTCCCCCTCTGTTATGGGTGTAAGACTCGTTGGAATAGATGGCAGGACAATTGTTCAACTAGGTCAAACAATTGAAGAAAATTATAAACCTATAGATAATATTTTTCTAAAGTATGTTAGTCCCCAGAGGCTGTTTAGCTTTGAAAAAGTTTTATCCAAAAACCTTAATGGCTCAGGTCAGGAAGTTATTGGTTCTTTATATATCTACTCAGGCAATAAAATTATTCTTGATCAATTATCACGTATAATTTTTTATATTTTAATCAACTCTATTTTAAAGACTATATCCCTTTGGACAATTCTTATGTTGTTTTTTAATCGTAGAATTAAAAGACCTCTTAACTCATTAGTTTCAAGGATTAAAACAATAAATCCACAAAATCCTGAGTCTATTGATATCAAAGAAGCAAAAAATACAGAAGAGATTTATCAAATTGTCACTTCATTCAATAATCTCATTCGTGAATTAAAAAATTATAAAGAAGTTCTAGAGGCCATTATAGAAAACAAAACTGAGCTCTTAAAAGAAAAGAACATTGAAGTCAGAACACTGATTAACAAACTTGAAAATGCTCAAGGACAAATTATAAATCAAGAAAAACTTAATTCACTAGGACTTGTCTCTGCTGGCATTGCCCATGAACTTAAAAACCCACTTAATATTTCAAAAAACTCTTCACTTATTTTAAAAGAAATTTTAAATATTGAGGCTGACAAACAGATTAATATTAAAGATATTACTCAAGAACAACTCAACCGAGCCCCCGATGTCTTAAAAATGTTACTTGAAAGTAACGCTAGAATGGAATCCATAATTAAAAACATGCTTTTACAATCTCGGACTGAGTACACAAAGCCAACAGAAGTTAATCTTGCCTCATTTGTTACCATGAATTTGAGAGCTGTCCAAAAGTCCCTCAAAACAAAAGCTAGTTCAAGTACAAAAACAACAATTCATATTGACGAAGACATAATTATAAAAGTTTTTCCAAATGAGCTTGGCCGCCTTTTAGTTAATCTTTATGAAAACTCTTTTTACGCTATTGAGGAGAAAATTCTTAAACTCACAGAAAGCAACCAAGAATATACACCAGAGCTAATTACCACCATAAAAAGATATGGTTCAAATAAAGTCTTACTCATTATCCATGATAACGGGATAGGTATCCCACAAGAAATTCGCCAAAAAATTCTAGAGCCTTTTTTCACGACGAAACCTACTGGCCTAGGAACTGGCCTTGGACTTTATCTTTCCTATGAAATTGTAAAAAAACATTATGGGGATATCGTGATTAATTCTGAAGAAAATATCTACACAGAGTTTCAGATCACTCTGCCACTTGATCTTGAGAAATATTACTAAAAATTAGTAACTGACCCACCAAATTACAGGCAGGTCAGTTAACCTATATTACCAATTATTTATATCGCAATGAACCTTATGAGTTCTTGTTCCAATTAACTTATCATAATTAACTGTCCCATAAACATCTTTATCACGTACGTCATCTAAGATAATTGTTATTTTTTTATTATCACTACTTATATATTCACACTCAAGCCCAGCATGTGCTGCTACTTCGTAGCATTCTCCACCTACAGTATCATTAAAGTCAGCAACTCTTCTAACACCATTCTCATCTGGAACTGTAATGCTAAACTTTCTTAAGTCATGAAATACACCATCTTTCCCAAGTACCCATTCCATTATATTTCTATCACCAGTATAAAGCTGACACCCGAGGTGCTCAGCGTCTGTCAAAGAAGCAAAAGAAGAAAAACACGTTAAAAATATTAGTCCAATCATAAGTTTTTTCATAAAAATAATCCTTTGTAGTCGTTATAGCTCCAAACTAGCATGACACCAGATATGAATTAAGAACAATTGAATTTTTTATAGAGACTGTCTGTTTTGTGAACATGAATCTTCAAATGACAAAATGGCGCACCCTAAGAGATTCGAACTCCTGATCTTCTGATCCGTAGTCAGACGCCTTATCCAGCTGGGCCAAGGGTGCGTGTAAATATATGTATTAAAAATATGACGATTTAACAAGCCTTTTCTGGAAAATTATTCACTAAGCTCTTGTTTTTTCAAGACTTATAACCTCTTCCAAGCTCTGGTGATGAAATTTAACACTATGACCTTCTTCAAATTTAATTCGAATATCTGGATTATAAGATTTGTCAGCACCTTTTTTATCAAAGTTAATATCCGGAAATTCATGATATAAACTTTCAAAGCTTTCCTCTATTACAATTTCAGCATGTTCAAAACCTAAAGCATAATTATTATTCTTTTTTGGTGAAGCCAACTCAACTATTGACGGCCCAAGTTCTCCATCACAATTAATTGGAGTTTCAAGCCTATAGGTCGATATTAGTCTTCCTCCAATTTCTGACTCAACTAATTTTTTCCCAATTTTGGCAAAGCTTTTTTTATATTCTTCATATTCTTGCTGACCAGTAACACGAAAACACAGATGATCAAGTTTAGCCATATTGAGTTTAACCCCTAAATTGCTCAAAGATTTGCGAGTGAGTTTTATAAAGTCTTCAGCTTCTCTGTATATTCTTTTCTTAAACGATTCTTGGACTAAGTCACTATAGCTCAAACTTAAAAAGTCCTTTCTTTTTAGCCCGAATCGTTTAATGTAAGACTCACATTGTTCTTGAAGCTCTTGTAAACTTAAAGCCCCCTTTTCATCAATGGCTTCAATTTCGACAAATACACCTAAGTCTTTCACATAATCAATATGAAACTTAATATTATCAATGAAGTAAATTTTTCTACGTTTATCTACTACAACGTTTATACCTAAAGCCTTGGCCAATAAAACTTCTAATGAATTGTCTGTGACAAGCTTTTCCATTTGTATATGGGACTCTCGGGCTTCAGCAAGGTCGCTGCGTTGATAATATATTAATGAATTTTCAACATTACCACGACGATGTTTTAGCCTCCCAGTATCAACCTTAAAATAAGTATCAACTTGATGATCCTCCCCAATAAAAAGGGCATTTTCTTCTTTAAGTATGGATTCTATTTTGTGATGACAAGAGCACCTAGATTTGATTTCATAATTAATTATTTTACTCATGCCAAAAAAATAAATGTTCTTAGGCTAATTGTAAAGCTTACTGTTTATAAAAGTTCATCGGCTGTTTTACATCAACCAACCCACCACCTTTTGGCTTAGGAAACTTAATAAGTGAAACAACTCTTTTTAGACAACCAATACCCTTACGTGAAAAGCCTTTACCATTACTTTTAACGCCAACATTTACTCCTTTTCCAACTGCATTAATTTGAAACTCTAAATCAAAAACACCAGCAACTGACTCATTTTGAAGCAATTCTCTTTGATAACAATGTCTAAATCTAGGAATATATTCTCGCATAATTTTTCTTATTAATTCAGGGTCGATTGCCCCTAAAATTTTAGTATTTGCTTCAATATAGGCTGTCGTAGAACGAGTTTTCCCAGACAAACCTCTCGTACCTAGAGCTTGGTTTGAGCCAGCTGGATTACCAGCAGCGAACCGCCCCACCTTTGTGTTGGTTTTTCCAAATTTGGATGAATTATAACTTCCCGACATGCTAGACGCAGAATTCATTGCAGCAGCACTATTTACTTTTCTCTTTCCTTTTGCAGCTTTAAGTTGAGTCACCTTAGAGCTTGAACTCAAGGACTTCATTTTATTACCAAAACTAAATTTATACTCTTTTTTCTTAGCTGGTGCAGGAGCTTTCTTAACCGCGACTTTTTTTACTTTTCTTTTATTACGACTTGCTTTAGCAACAGTAACTTTTTTAACTGGCTTTTTCACTTTTGTTCTATTCTTCACCACTGTCTTTTTTACTTCTTTTGGCTTCTTGACTTTAGCCACCTCTTTTTTAGGTGGAGCTGGTGCCGGCTTTTGAGTTTTTTCTTTTGGTTTCGTTCGTTCCTGTTCAGCTTTCGCCACATCTTGAGATGGAGGAGTTGGTTTTTTCTTAGTCTTCTCCACTTTCTTTCTTTTATAAACAACAACCATTTCTTTTTTTACTTCTTCCTTTTTTGTTGGAGGAAAAACCACCACAACTCCAATCATAAACAAGGCAAAGGTCCAGCAGATGGCCACAGACTTTAAAAGTTGATCATCAATATTAAAATATCGATTTGTTTGAATCTTTGGTGGTGCTTTAGAGATTGAAACAATTATCTGACTTGTTCCTTTCGTTAAAACAATTCGCTCACCTTCATTTAAGTCTGTTGTTTTTAAATCTACATCCTCGATATTATGTTCTATAACTTTTTGAACTTTATACCCATCTAAAGCAACAACACCTAATTTACCATCACGACAGTAAATAAATTCATCTTTTCTTTTNTCACAGTCGTGTACTTGTACACAGTTTCTTTTATCATATACATTCGAGATATATAGACGTTTAAATTTTAAATCAAAATACTTGTCGTTTAAAACCGTACCATTATTCATATGAACGATATGAACACTGTTAATTGGTTTTGAAATTACAATATCACGAGTAGGTAGTTCCTTTACTGTCTCATCTTTTAAATCAATATAGTCATTAAAATCTAGTTTTTCATCAGAGTATGATTCATAAGTGATTGCCTTAAAGGCTTCCTCACTAAATTTTATATCAAAAATGAAACCATCATCTTCAATTGTCTGATTTGATTTATACGTTTCAACTTTTTGTGCTGTTGACATCGAAACATCTAATTCAGGCTGCTCTTGTGGAAGTTCTGTTGACTTATCCTCTGACCTATTATCTTCTTTAACTAAAGTAGGAATTTCTTGTATTTTTTCTTCTGATTTTTGAGCAGCGGCTATACTTTCAGACTCAACAGTATCATTATTAGCACCTGAACTTATTTGCTCACTTTGTTGGCCATCGTCATAATCAGGTAAAAAACCCTCTTCATTAGCATCATCGTGAATAACTTCACTATCTTCCAAAGACTTTTCTTCTACATTTAAAATAATATCCAATGAACCCAACTTAAAGAAGGCTGAGTTTTTAAGCTTTGCTGATTTATATTTTTTTCCATTAAGAACAATCGGAAATTTTGTATCAAAGATTTTCACGAGAAGATGATTTTCTTCTTTCTGAATAACTGCCTTTACCTTTGGTCCATCATCTTCTGAAAGAACCAAATCACAATTCTTTGTAGTTCCAATAAGGATGGCTTTATCACTTAACAAAAATGACTTTTGCTCATTTCCCCAAGTAATAAAAATTTCAAAGTCTAAGTTAATCATAGAGCTATTTCCTATAGTCTACTTAGCAAATACTCCTTAAACTTTTTATAGGGAATGAATTCTACCTCTAAGTCATTTAAGTCGTTAGCTAAGCTTTTTTTCACTTCACTTTCTAAATCAATTGCCATCATTAGCAATATCTTTGCAATAGACTTTTCGTCTAACTGAGGGAGAACTTTATTCTTTATCTTATCTATCTGTGACAAATGGAAATAATTAACACCTATATAGAACTTGACTAATTCACTTTCAGGGTATCTTTGGAGTAGTTGGGTAAAGTATTTATTACTGGCCTCAAACTCAGCTTGTAAATGTTCATACACCCCTAACTTTATCAACGAAAATGACTCTGGATCATCCAAATTATAGGCATTTTCATAATAGGATAAGGCCACACTTTTCTGACCAACCGACTCATATATCTGACCTGTATTATAATAAACAATAGCTTTTATTTTAGTATCTTTAGTCTTGGAACCTAATACAAGATCATAATAATATAAAGCAAGATCAAAATTCTCGATATAATTAAAACAATTCCCTAGCTTAAACCATAATTGAGTTCTAAGATGTGCTTTCGTTTCTTTTCTCAATCTATCTTTTATTTCATATACCTTAGTCTGCCAATCATCCAAGCATTCATGACCTTTATAAGTCAGAAGTAGAGGGTCTTTTGTTAATAAATAATTATCTACTAAGTTTCTATTACTAAATAATTTATCTTTCATTCTAACTTCAAGTGGATATTTTGGCTTCTTCGGCTGAGTTGAACATCCAGAGAGCAATAATATCAACATAAGGCCTATCACTCTTGCCATAATACCATTCCTCCTAGTCCAAACTTTTTTGCATTTATCATAATATCATCGGAATATAATTTAGCACCACTTCCATATTGTGTTTTATTTACTGACTGATAATACAGATTGCGGTATTCAATGATCTGCCCATCAAAATACTTATGAAAATTTGTCACCTCATTTGTCATTGCTCGCTCTAAATCTGGATTTTTTGATATAGGTATAAACTTTTTAAATCTTTTAACTTCACTTTCTAATTGCCTAATAATCTTTGATAAATGATAGGGGAGAAAGTTGGGATCAGCTTTAGCAATAATATTATTAACCATTGTAGTAATTTCACCACTTCTGTTTAAAACTTCCTCACCTAAACGTGCAAACATCTCTTCTGTTGTTTCTGGGGCAGAAGGTGTTGCAGGAAGTTTTATGGCTATCGAGTTATACAAATTTTGCTGTACTTGAATATTATTAATCAATCGCTGCTTTAAATGAGTCAAAGCTATGCCTTCTAGCTGACCAAGGGCGCTTTCAAAGCTTAATGTCTTATAAAAAGTATTCAAAACCCGCTTTTCAACTTCTGAGTCGATGATAATTTTTTTGGCATTATCTCTATAAAATACAGAATAATATCCTGATTTAAACGCTGGGTCCTTCATCAGCAGTAGCTTGAATAAATAGTTTTTTTCATTTTGTGAACTAGAGATTTTGTACAGTTCTCTAAAATTCTTTCCCTGAGCTGCGTATAATTTGAATCTAATTGACTTTAAGTTCGTGTTTGGCGCAATATGCTTATGTCGCTCTAGTTGTGAAATAAGCTCAAGACATTCTGCCTGAAAATCACCAACACAAATATTTTCAGTATAAAAGTTTATTTCATCTTTGTGGGTCTTTTTATATGTTTTATTAAAGAATACCAGTGCTTCTTTTAAACTCTTTGACAAGGCGCCAAATCGAAACAGCTTATTTTCATAAAACATTTTTTTTCTTAAAGAATCTACCCGCAATGAGTATTTGCTTTTTTTATCCTTATAAAGTTTTTCAAAGCCTTGCAATGCTTCGTCATACTTTCCCTGCTTCGCAAGTGAATCATATTTAGAAAAGTGCAGTTCAGTGATGATTTTTGCAATCTTTTTTGATTCGACTTGTGTAAATCCTAAAAACCTCTTATCTACATATTTCTTTAAAGTAACCAACGCGCCAATATTCTTCTTATCGATATATTTATTTAATATTTGTTTATAAAAGTTTCTTTGTACTTTTTGATCTTCAGGATAGTTTTTATTGTATTTTTGTAAAACAGAAAACATCTTCCCTTCCTGCTCTGCTGCTTGATAATGCTTTATCAACCTTTGATAAATTAGATTTGATTTATCACCTTTTGGATAAAAATACAGATATGAAGAGAAAGTGAATAATAATACCTTTTTATTCGGATTGCGTATTTTCTCAAGCGCCTTAAAAAGTGAATCAAAACTCTTATCGAGAAATTTCAAATTTTTAGACCTTTTTGCTTGAGCCTTTTTTATCCCCAATGCATATACGAATGATGCCCGTCTGTAATTTTCTACAGAGAAATATGTTTCTCCTTCATAATAAGAATATTCTAGCTCATTGCTGCGATCGATATATTTTAATACATTAAAATTATATGAAATAAATTTTATATATCCTCTTTTTCTTTTTTCTGAAATCAAATTTCTAGATACAACTAATTCCTGCAAATAGCCTGTATAGCTTTTTACACTTGTTACCAACTCTTTTTTACTCTCGTCTTTAAGCTTACCCTGAAGTCTGCGATGTTTTTTCTTGAAACGAGCTAACTCTCTTTGCAAAAGACTAAATCTTTTTAATGTTCGATAGACCAATACCTTTTTTGAAAGTAAAAGGTACTCTTGGTTTATATCTAATTTTAATTTTTCGATTTCATTAATCACGCGAAATGATGAACGCTTATCTCCATTTTCAAAAACGTAATGAAGATATTTCATTAAATTATCAAAACTAACAAGGTTTTTACTTTTGATATAGTCAAGGCCCTCATCTGTTTTTTGCGCATAGGCATGGAACAAAAGAATAGCATCAATCATTTGATCACCAATTTTAAAATATCCCTTTTTTTGTTCAAAGTAATGTGCAATTTTCAGGTGCTTCAATGCAATTTTGAACTGATTAAGCTTAAGCTCCGACCATGCAAGATTATAATAATGCTTAGTTACCCAGCCATTTTTATGATCGCCAATTATTTTTCGATAATAATAAACGGCTTGTTTGTATTGCTTTTCATTAAAATGATAATCTGCAAGCTTGGTATTTATAAGCTTAGCCATTTTTTTGTCTCTATTATACTTTTCAGCTCTTTTTATATAGCGATAAAACATCTTGTCCTCTTTGATTAAAGAATAATTTAAAGCTCTATAATAGTTAATCTTTGTTAATATTTTTGGATCTCTAGTTTGTTTTTCAATTTTTTTTGCAATACCTTCTAGCTGTGAAAGAGTTTTTTTCTCCATTTTTAAAACATAATTGAGTTGCTTCTTTTTTCCCGAGTTTACATACATGATGCTGTACTCATTTTNTTTTTTCAATCAACAAATTTAGCTTCTCACCATAAAGCTCAAATAAACGTACTCGCAAAGAAAGATCTCTAGTTCTTAACGCCTCTATAGATTTAATATCTTGCAAAACAAGATTGTAATGTTTTTGCCATTTTGATTTATTTGCATAAGAAAAACAAATATTAAAAAGTAGTGTGATAAGAAAAAAGGACTTTATCAGCTTCATTCCTCACCTTGAATTATGAGTTTATATTGATTAAAGCCGACATCAGAGCTTAAATCCATCACTTTATTTATATCAGCGTACTTAAGCCCTTTATCAAAAACAAAATTAATTAGCTCCTTTGATTTCTTTTCTTTCTTCTTAGAAAAGCGATTTTCATATTCTTTTTCTAGCATTGATTTCATTTTGATATATGTTTTAGGGTTATTCATGTTTCCAACAATGTCATTATTTACAAATACATTTCTTTTTTTGTTCACCTGGAGGATGACACCATCATGTGCTGCAACCCGTGACATTGAGTAAGGCAAAGCCAGTTCATTAGCAATATCTACCGTTAACTCTGAGTCATTAAAACTTTTCAATAAAAAAACAAGGAGAATAACTAAAATATCTAGTAAGGAGGTGATATCCACATCTTCTACATCAACTCTAGCTTTTTTTCTTTTATTTCTAAAGTTCATCCATTGGCTCCAAAACAAGCTGTGTAAAAATTTTTGTTAAAACTTTTACCTTACCATCTGTCATAACTTTATACTTTTTTCCTTTTGGTAAGGTTTGAACTGCATCAATGACTTGAATGATCTCATCATATTCAATCTCAGGTAAAGGTGATATTACAACAAAGTCGTCATTAGGATGAGCTAGTCGTAACGAAAGTACTTTTGATTTTATTTTTTCCTTAAAGTCTGAATCATTCTTAAAGTATGTATCTTCAACCGTTTGATCTACTCCAGTTAATAATTCAACTTTTCTTTCGTAGATTTTGACAATAAGATTCAATGGATCCTTTTCGAGCTTCATCTCCTCAGGAACTTCACTTACAATTGGAGCTTCAGTCTCAATCTCAAATATCTTTATAAATTGCGCTGAAAACAGTAAGAAAAATATAAATATAAAAACGGCATCCATTATTGGAACTAAATTCAACCTTTCTAATTCTGGAATACGCTTTACTTTCTTAAACATTTATACATCTTTTCTTTTTTTGACACTTAATAAGTCAACAAGCTTTCCCGAAACTTCATCAATTTTATCGCTCATTTTTATAGCTTTACTTGTTAATATTGTATGTAAAACCATTATTGTAATTGCTGATATAAGTCCAAAAGCCGTCGTATTCATCGCCTTAGCAATACCATTGGCCAAAGCTTGAGCCTTATTTGTAACTTCGGCGTCACCTACAGCTGCAAATGACATAATTAGACCTTGTATTGTTCCCAGTAAGCCTATTAATGTCGAAATATTGGCTATTAATGATATATAATTTAAATGATAAGTTAGCTTTGGTGTATGCTCCATTAGCGAAGTACTAACTGCATCCTCAACCAAAACTCTGTCTTCGTTAGCACGCTTTAAGCCTGCTCTCAACACTTTTGGAAGTATTGCTTTACTTCCTGAGCATGTGTTAATTGCTTCCTCAACGTTGTTTTGTAAAACTAAACCTTTTATTTTATCAAAAAGTTTTTCTCCATTAATATCATTGCTTTTTAGTGAAATAAATTTAAAGAAGCATATACCTAGACCTGTTAGCCACACGAGTAAAATAACCCACATGAAGTATCCACCATCTCTCATAAAACTTGATAAAAAGTTAAGCACCTTTTGCCTCCTTAAAATACATATTGTATATTTATATCTAATCTATCATTATGATTTTTTCGCTTAAATAACAGTTCCTGTGCTTTTTCATCTTCATCGTTAATACTGAAGTCTCCAGGTGACACCAGCTCACCATCAATCATCAAGGCACCCAAGTCAATTTTTTGTCTTTTCTTGTATTCAACTTTCTGTTTTGCTTGAGCATATAGGTTGATTGAAGATATTAAACATATGATGAAGGTTATTGTTTTCATTTGTTACACCTATTTTTTAATGCCACGGCATAATCACCAAGCTCATCGGCCCAAAAGCCACCTCGAAAATCCCAAATAAACTTATCATCAACATTTTCGATATCGTTTAATGATACTTCAGCATACTCGTCACTAAATTTATCTGAGTTTTCTTTTGATATTTTTTTTCTTTTCTTTAGACTTACCATAAGATTGAGTTTAACAAAGGCATTTCTCATCTGGCGGATTTGTCTATAATAGTCTAGAGAAAGATTTTTCAAAAAGTCCTGAAAATCTTCCTTAATTACTTTATTATAAAAATATAAAGTATCTAAAAAAATTCTTGCTTGCTTTAAACTTTTTACACGGGATAATCTTTTTATTTCTATATATAACTGTTTTCTTGATTCTCTAAAGCTAAAATATCTTATATCTTTTTTGAATCCTTTAAGATAATAATATAAGAATTTGTTTGCATCACTTTTTGGTGGATTTTTTAGCATTATAAGTTTTAGCAACCTATTTCTACTTGCCGTTTGTGCTACTTTTCTAAATTTCCATGTTGTTTGGTTAAATTCTTTATAAATATTTTCAGCCTTTTCAAAGTAACACATTTCATAGTAAATAAGCCCTCTTAAATAGTTTGCTTCTGGAACCATAAAACGTCTTAATAGTGGCGCCTTATACGTCATAACTGACCCTAAAGCTCTTTCATTTTCCCCTAACCAATAGTATGACCAAGCACGGTCAATTAGAAAGCGTGGCCATATATAATCATCTTTTTTAACATAATCTAAAATTCTTAATGTTGACTTGTAGTTTTTCTTAGTAAATTCAATTCGAGCAATTTGCTGAATACACCTATTTCGAAAAGTATGAATATAACTTTCATTTTTTAAATTTGACTTTCTTTTTTTTGATACATATTTAACACATCTTTTAAAGTGCGCACTTGCTCTTTTTTGCTTTTGTTCAGTGAGGTATATCAAACCTAACAAATAATTGCTTTCTATATACATAGGATGATTACTTTTAATTTTATATAGTTTTCTTTTGGCTGTTAGAAAGTCGTTTAAGAAAAATCTTCTCATTCCCACCGCATAGTTTAAGGGACTATCTAAATTAACAAACTTATCAAGTTCTTGATCATGAATATAAACCGACGGATGAATCGTATCCAAAACCTTATATACCGCTTTTTTATTTAAACTTTCTTTGGTTGCAATACTCTTTTTTACAAATATGTAAGACGAATAATATAGGCGATTTTTGAACACAATATTAAACATATCGGCATATGTCGCTGCATTTACTTTAAATACACTTAGTGCAAAGACAAATATTAAGATCAGTTTTTTTTTCAAAATATATATCCAATTGTAGCCATAATATCATTAAAATAGAGAATCTCTTTTGTTCCATCTTGACTTTTGATTGTATCAACACCTGTGAGATTGTATTCAAAGCCCAATGTGATACCACTTCTTGTATAAAATTTTACAAATGAACGAAAATTAAATCCTGTATCTACTTCTTCTTTAAAGGTTATCGAGATATTTTTTTCTAGAAAGGTTTCATAGTTTCCTGCAGTATCAAATTGACCAGCCCCTAAACCAACTCCCCAGTCGAAGAAAAATATTTGATTAAATGTATTTATTTTTCCATAAAAAGGAATCCAATTAAGATGTATTAACTTTGCTGAATCGATTCGTCTAATAAGGGGTTTTACTTCACTATCATATGCACTTAAAAGGTTATTTAAATCAGCACTATCTTTATTATTATATTGCTTATAGGTAAAATCAATTGACCAGTTTTCACTCATGTAATAGGTAATGCTACCACTTAGCCCGCTTGTTGATTGATAAGGAGAGCTTTGTGAATCAATTAAGCTTATATCTATTCCAAGTCCACCAGCTTTAACATGTTCCTTATTTTGTATTACATATACCCTTTCTCCCTCATCTAGCCATTTAAATTCATATAGTGAACTTTCATCTGAAAAGACGTTTGAGGTGAATAACAAAAATATTAAGTAGGTTAATTTTTTCATAATACAACTTATTTGTTTTTTGGTTTATACTTAAGATATTAATATAATTATTTTACATAGCAAGAATGTAATATTTTTACCTAGTTAGGAAAGTAAAAGGAATATATGTTAAAACGTCCATTAATTTTAAAACTCTTTGCTCTTTTTCTTTTTATTGACCCTTTATTAAGAATATCTTTTATTAGTATTTCTCGTGAATTTACCTTTATGGATGTTTTAGCTAAGACATTCACACTTGGAATGGCCGACTTTTTTAATTTTTGGTTCCTATTTCCTCTAAGCGGTATTTTACTTTTAAGTGTAAAACTTTATTCTTATATTCTCTTTATTGGAATTCAACTTTATAGCCTTTATTTTCATATCAACTATGAAAGCTATAGCTGGCCATATTTATCTGAGCATCCTTCCAGCAGTGCTTATGTCCTTTTAACTGTTAATATACTCATGGTTATTTATCTTTTAATGCCTAGATCCCGTGAGATCTTCTTTGATAGAAGTTTACGTTGGTGGGAAAGAGGTAGCCGATATACAATTAACGAACCCTGCTTTGCTGTTATTGGCGACAAAGAAATTCATGGAAAAGTCGTTGACCTTGCTTTTGGAGGAGCACTAATTGAGCTTGATGAAAATGTTCCTACAGATACTTTAATCAATCTTGACTTTGATATACTTAATAAAAATATTCATCTTAAGGCCAGAATCGTCAGAATTATTCATCGAGATAATAAGCCTTATTATGGAACACAGTTTATATTTGATTCAAAACTTCAAAAGTTTAAACTCAGACTCTTAATGTTTTCTGTCGCCAAGGTAAGTGATTACGAAAAGTTTAGATAGACAAGTTATTGTGGCAGTCTAATTAAGCTTATTCTCCTCGCATATCACCCATAAACCCCTAAAAACAGGTTGTTTTCATGATCTTTAGAGATATTCCGTCTGGCTGAGTCAAGTAATCACCTAAAATACTTAATAAGATGGAAATTAATTCCGAAGGGTTACTTATGAAAACAGTATTAGGAACATTTTTTCTCTTAGGCTTTTTAATTAGCTGTAGACCTGAGCAGGCAAAAACTGACTTTAACATCTTAGCTGATGTTCCAGTAGGTGATAATATCCTCCTTCAAACGCCAGAAGATACGGCCTTGTCAATAGATTATTCGATTCAAGCGGATGAAGAATCACAAAATCTCAAAGCTAAAATTAGTAAATATCCTACTAATGGTGTTTTAAAGAACTGCTTAAATCCTGAAAATAATCTCAGTATTAAGTGTACATATATTCCAAATAAAAACTTTAATGGTTTGGATTCAATTGAAGTCATTACTTGGGATGGAGATTTAAAAGCGGAAAAGCCTTCAAAAATTGATATTGAGGTTCTTCCTGTTAGTGATCCTCCTATCGCTTATGATAAAGACTTTAGCACTGACTCTTTTGTTGAACTTGATATAGTTTTACCTGAAGCGATAGATATTGATAGCTTAAAGTCTGATCTTACGTATCAAATTACTCAAACCCCACAGAATGGAACAATCTCTGGTTGTATCCAAAATAAGTGTACTTATATCTCTGATCAATATTTTGAAGGACAAGATACATTTAAATATAAAGTCAGTGATGAAAATGGCACAAACTCAAATATTGCCCAAGTCACTATAAATGTAAATCTTCCTATTAAATATGGTGTTGAATCCTTTACCCAAAATGTGAATACACTCAATGGTGCAGATATTGTATGGGTTATCGACAACTCTGGCTCGATGGGAGATGAACAAGCTGCTCTTCAAACTTATTTTTCAGCATTTATTAATAACTTTATTAGTGCTGGAAAGGCGAAATTTCCTTTTAATATGGCCATTACGACAACAGATATTTACAACGCACAGGCAGGAACAATTCCCTTTAGAACCAACTCAATGGGAAACATTTATGATTTAAGTAGTACCAAAGCGGAGTCTAACTTTGCTAGTTTCAGAAATGAATTTGAAAAAGCTGTTAATGTTGGAGTTAGTGGTTCTGGCCGTGAAAAGTCATATCTTTCAATGGAAAAATCTTATAACTTAGCTCCGACTTGGTTTGGTGGAAATGATCGACTACTGGTCTATATTATTGTCAGTGATGAACCCGAACAATCTGGTAGTACAGCTGGGGAATGGGTAACTAAGTTTACCAACTTAAAAGACAAGCCAGAAAAGGTTAAAATCTATCCAATTATTCACCCGTCAAAAGATAATAATCAACGCTATCAAAAAGCTGTTGAGATGACAGGAACAAAACTTTACAATATTACCGAATCATTTGAGCCTATTCTCGACAATATAAGCTTAAGTGTCTCAAATCAAATATCAAGCTATCAACTCGCCAGTATGAGAAGTATTATAGCGAGCACAATTAAAGTAAGTGTTGATGGAAGTCAGACCACTGACTTTACCTATGATGCACAAAAACGAAGCCTTAAACTTAATAATCCGCCTACTGCATATAGTACAGTTAAAATCGAATATGATTATAAGGACTCGCCACAGTAATGAGTAAAAAATTTGTTATAAGTTTTTCACTACTTGCATTGGCCATTTTTGTAATGGTTGTAAAATTCAGTCAAACTTCACAAACGGCCATAAAACCTGAAACTAGAGAAGTTAATTCAATAAAAAAATTAGCATATAAATCAACACAAAACATTAGTATTGGCTCAGCAGCTTCTGAAAAAATTGGTAAAATTATAATTGAAAATAAAAAAAGAAAAAATGAGGTTGAAAACGAAAAGCAGCTTTATATTACAGCCTTACAACAAAATCAAAGACATATTTTTAATAATCTTTCTAAAATCAGAAGGCAACATAATAAACTTATTCAAAAAATGAAAGAAAATGATATGCAAGTTGGAAAAGTTTTAAGAATGGATCCCTTGATGGCCTTAGCCCTTTCCTATTATTTAGATCTAGATATTTCTGAATTGAAGGACTCAGATATCGATAATATTGTTCTTTCAAATCAACAATGGTATCAATTAAAAACTTTTGTTGAATCTAATGATTTCCAAATCATGCTTAAGAGAGAAACCTTAACTCACGAATTTATCCAACTCGAAAACCTTGAGATGGCTTATTATAATTAAAGCTTTATTAACCGCCCGACTACGGTGGGGATAGAAGAGAAAACTCAAACTCACAGACAGAAGCTGTTATAATGTAACTATTCTAAACTTCTAGATGTCTGAACAGAAAATCTTATTTCAAATTTGAAATTATTGACTTCTAAAATAACTGCTGGCTAGCGCCTCAAGGACCCCCCCCTTTTAAAAGCACTCCAGAGGTTCATTACTAAGTTTGAGTTTTCTCTATCATCAATTTGGTAGGGCGGTTTAAAAACTTTCTACTTAACTTTAAGAGTTAATTGCATTTGTTTATCTTCAAAATAATTAAAATTTAAACGATACGGGATTAAAGATGAACGGGCATATAAACTGTCTTGAGTATCGACGACTAAGGCCAATTTATGTCCTTGAGGAACATCATAAGCCGTTGCAACCAAATCAAAACTTATTTGAGAGTTAACACTTGGCCTTCCAGAGAAAACACCATGAGTAATCAGTTTTGCTGCACCTATTTTATTAACATCATACAAGTAAGCTACGACTTGAAAGTTTGATTTAGAATCTAAGTTTATTTTCAAGTTAGCTATTCCTCGTATTTCTTTTTTCTCTTTAAGTCTATCTGTGAAATAAGCAACGTTATCATGATAAGTTCTTATAGGTAAAAAAGTATAAGTTGGAAGTTTAAAATTTCCACTAACCAAAGCTGACAATAAAGGTATTCCAGTCGAAGCAAAACTATCCGTTAGACTAACA
>PAKC01000059.1 GCA_002706205.1 Halobacteriovoraceae bacterium | reverse complement strand
AATATCCAAGTAAACCCAAATTTACGGCTAAACTCAATATTAAGAAATCTTTTCTTTTTTGAGGAAGATTGTTATTTTCAATTTTAATTGCACAGAAATAATCTACTACAGTTGATATCAGAATAAGGAGTATGAATTGTACATCCACCATACCATAAAAAATATAGGATGCAGCAAGTAAAAGAACTCTTTGCCACTGAAAGGACACATTATATAAAATAATAAATGTTCCCAGGAGAATAAAAAGATACTCGTATGAAATAAATGACATGATATAGTATAATACCAGCTTTATTAAAATAAAGTAAATAAAAACGATGGATGGATATTTGAAAGGTCAAAGAAAAGAGAAAGTTGCTATAATAGGTGCAGGTCCTGCGGGATTAAGCTGTGCTTATGCCTTACAACAAAATGGACATGAAGTTGTCGTGTATGAAAAATCTAGTCTTCCTGGTGGGCTTTGTAAAAGTTTTAAGTTCAATGGATTTACTGTTGATGTAGGGCCACATCGTTTTTTAACTTCGTCTGATATTGTACAGAGTTTTTGGTTAAAAATTATCGGAGAAGATTATGTCAAAGTTCAACGTAAAACGAGAATTCTATATGAAGGAAAGTTCTTAGATTATCCCTTAAAGGTAAGAAGTCTAATACAATCTTTTTCTTTGAAAAGGTTGTTTTCTTTTTTTACTTCTTATTCGTATAGTCAGTTTTTTTATTCTCCTAAGAAAAAAAATATGGAGACATGGCTTATCAAAAGATTTGGTAATGAACTCTACAAAGCTTTTTTTAAGGGGTACACAGAAAAACTTTGGGGATGTCAATGTTCACAATTAAGTGAAGACTTTGCAAAGGAAAGAATACGCGGAGTTTCTGTATTAAACTCAATATTAAATTTAGCCGGTAAAGAGAATGGACAATATGAAGAATTTTTCTACCCTAAAAAGGGGACGGGAAGTTTTTATGAGATTTTGGTGAAAAAATTCGAAGCACTCGGGGGGAGAGTTTTATTCAAGGCACCTGTTTTTTCTATAAGCTTTTCTGAGGACAAATGGCAAGTCAATAAGGACGAATTTTTTGATCGAGTTATTTCAACAGCACCGCTTTCTGATTTCTTTCAGTATTTAGAGGGAAGCCATCCCTTGATGATTATAAACATTATCAATAAATTAAAATTTCGTAATACGATTTTAACGTATTTGTATATCGATGAGCAGGATCTTTTTCCAGACCAGTGGATTTATATTAACGATGAAAGTTTAAGTGTCGGACGACTCACCAATTTTTCAAATTGGTCTAAAGATATTCAAGGAGAGAAAGGAACTTGTTTATGTTTAGAGCAATGGTGTCATGATAAAGATCAATTATGGATTTCCTCTGATGAAACTATAATTGAAAATATAAAAAATGAATTGAAAAACATACGTTTATTTCAAAATATAACAATTTTAGATATGCAGGTTTATAAAGCGGGAAAAACCTATCCGATCTATTACCCAGGCTATCGAGAAGACTTTAAAGTATTAAAAAAATATATACAGCAATATTCACAGCTTCATACATTAGGACGAGGTGGCAGCTTTCAATATAACAACCAAGACCTAAGTTTGTTAGCTGGATTAGATCTTGCAGATAAAATTAATAACTTTGAAGATAAAATTGAAGTCCATGTACCCACAAAAAATCAGAGGGTCGTAAAATAAAACTTATGGCTTCAAAATACGTGGTAATGGCGTCGATTTGTTCGCAACAATACTAGTAAATTTATCATAGTTTTTTAGTTTATATTTTTCAGCTGTTTCTCCATAATCACCAATACCTTTCGTTCCCACAGGATGTCCGAGAGCCTTTGCCATCGTGACTAGCACTTGATTTTGAAAGGTGTGTCCGTAGTTAATATACTTTCCAGTTTGAATTTTTCCTCCCGCTCCTCCAGCAATAAACGTTCTGAGTCTTTCTCCATCATGAGAATCATCCCAAATTTGATAAACATCATTATGTCCATGCATAGAAGTCCAATAAAAAAGAGAATTGTCTAATAAACTTCCTTCATTAAGGGGATCTTGCATACTATCAAGTTTTTGTAGTAGTTTTCCAGCATACTTGGCAAAATAACGATCAAAATCAACCATGAGTCCCATGAGGAAATCCCCTCTGGCATCAGTTTGCGCTTTGTTTTTTCTGTCTTCTACACTGGGGTGAACTTTAGAGTGAAATTCTCCATATCCTTCGTTGATACCACAATTAAAGTATACCGAAGCCACTCGAGTTAAGTCACAGCCAATCGCCAGGGCCAGCATATCCACGACAATATCAATCTTTTCATTTACACTGATATTGCTTTGTGGCTCATTAGGCGGTTGGCACGAAATTGTTTGAGGTGCTTGATTAGAGTTGTTATCAATTTTGGATTGTATTTTTGTCTGAATTTCAAAGAGGGATTGGACATGTTGGTCAAGCTTTCTTTTGTCTTCAGTTCCAATCCTTTTATGTGACTTAACAGATTTATAGCTGTCTAAAATATTATCAACGAGTAGTTTTTTATTACTTAATTCTAGGTCTACAGTCTGTTGATTGACAACAACTGATTTATTAGTCACACCTCCAAAGAGATAATTAAAGATAGCCTTTGGGTCTCTAAACTGAGAGAGTTTTTCAACTTGTGAGCCGGTCCAAATATAACTCATATTGTTTTTAGTGGTGCTTTCATAGGGAGAAATTTCTATGCCTGTAAACTTTCTTCCAGTGTAACCTGAAGGGTAAAAGAGATTACTTTTCATCAACTGGGCATCTAGGCTGGTCTCTTGGATTCCATTATCTGAACCAGAAGCACCTAGTGCAAAACTTTTTGGATGATTATCATTTCCAACTCGCACAGGATAATGAACACCATCAATAATAAGGATTTTTTCTCGTAATTGATGAAAGATACTTTCATTTAACGACTTACTGAAAGGACCACTGATATTTTTAAACATTGCTTCTGAAATATCATAATAGCTATGGGGGATATGAGATAAGTTCAAGTTTTGGGGATGAAAATTTTCTGCAATTGTAAAATGAGGAGTTAAAAACGTGATAAGTCTATTAACGGGATCATTTTGAATTTGGGCCAATGCTTTCCGTGATAACATAGAGGGAAGAAAAGGAATAGCAACTAAGCATCCCCCCATTCCGACTAAGAATTGCCTTCTGTTTTTAGTGTTTTTTAACATGTTATCTCCCAATTTTTCTAAATCGCTGCGTTTCATCTAATGCGTTTTGTTCAATCATTTTGATAATGCTTCCTTGGATAGTTTCATCTCCAACAAGATGGTTCGACATTTTTTTTATGGCACATGAGTCAACTGATGCTATTTGTCGTTTCATTGTATATTCACGATATGTTTTTGCCATACAATCATAGCCTGCTGAAATTTTAGATACTTTGGTGGCGAAGTCTACCGCCGATGAGGCTGCAATTGTTTTACCTTGAATATCTAAACTGACATTAGTATCAATAGGAATTTGAGTGATGATATTACCGTTTTCGTCATACTTTTTTTCAAAATTTCGAAAGCGTCCAATAGCATCGTAGCCTTCTAGTACAAAACCTGCAGGGTTTATTTTAGCATGACACCCAATACATGCAGGAGCAGATGTTTTATTTTGAACAATTTGTCTTGTTGATAAATGTTCATGTTCGTTAAAAACCGGATCAAGTTCGCCATCCTCAAAGTCAGCAGGATTCGGTGCCGGAGGGACTGAACAGAAAAGTTTTTCTAAGATATAAGCACCTCTGTGAATAGGAACTGAAGTATTTCTGTGAGCATTCCTGGCCAAAATGATACCTTTTCCAAGTAATCCTGCTCTTTGAGATGTGTTTAAGGAGACCTTACCTGTTTGGCTTTTTCCGTAAACTTTTGCAAGGTTTAAATCATTTATATAAGTCGTTTCTGAAGTTAAAAGTTCTTGAAAGCCTTGTTTTTGTTCCCAGGTTATATAGTGAAGGAAGTCTTCCAATTCTTTAATCATCGATTCTTTGAGGTTTTGTGTGGATACATTTCCTAAAAAATAAGATTTAAAAGAAAAGTTTTCAATTTGATCAATTTCAAACCAGTCTTTATAAAACCTTTTTAAAAAATTTTGTGCTTTTTCTGAGCTTAACATACGTTGGACTTGCGTTTTAAGGTTCGAATATCCTATGAGCTGATTATTTTTAGCTGCAGTTAAAAGTTCTTCATCTGGCATACTTCCCCAAAGAGAGTATGAGAGTCTTGAGGCTAACGAAAATTGATCTATTTCAAAATAATCATCCCGTTGTTCAATGTCTTTTCCGTATAATTCAAGATGATAGAAAAAATGAGGTGTGTTTAGTGCATAAATGATCATTGATTTAAACTTTGCAATATTATCACCTTGGGTTGCTGAAAATATTGTTCTCAGTTTATTTTTATGTTCGGAAGCAAGCGTTCTTCTATAAACTTTTTCGAAAAAATTATTAAAAAGCTCATCAAAACAATTATCGCTTAAATTGAGATCTTGTGTACATGTGGTTTTAAAAACACGAGACCTAAGGGAACTATCATTTCCTAGAAAACTTGCAAGCTCTTGGGCAACAGCAAGTGTTGTCTCTAATAGGTTTTGATTGACAGTTTTTGGTATTCGTTTTCCTTGATCATAATCATTTGGAAAGAGACTTAGCTGAGTTTGTATGACCTCTTTGTTCACCAGTTCAGTGCCAAATAAGTCAGTTAGTGTATTTATATACTCTATTCGAGTTAGTCTTTTGATATCATTGGCGGGTTTGCTATTAATATCTGTTTCTTGGCATGAATATCTAGATATGACCTTTGGACTGAGGATTTCATCTGGATGATAAATTTTTAAGGTTGTAGCACTTGTTGCTTTTGAAAGATCAAATTGACTCTCTTGTGTTAAAAAAATAGCGTCAGGATATGACCAATAAGCATCTGGAGATCTATCTTGAATGATCAAATTGTATTCTTTAGCCTCTAAAGTCATACTGCCAACTAATTCAAATGTATTTTGTGTCCCTATGTCCTGTGAAGTAAAGCTTCCAATTTTAAAACCCCATTGTCTTTGTTGACCTGTTCTGGCCGACATCGCCCATAAATGATATGTTCCGCCCTTTTGTATTGTGACTTTTCCAACGATTTCACTTTCAGCAATTGTGGGAGCGGCAGACTCTTTGGTGATTAAATGGCCATGACCGGAATAATTATTTTGATTACTTTCACATTGAATATTCTGACTACATTTTTCCCAAAAAGAGTTCGTGTCGAAATCTTCCAATTCGATGACATAACTTGCAGTCTTAGGGACGGGTTGATTTGGCTGAGATGGGGATTCAGTTTTAAGTGAGGATATCCATCTTTTCATATAATCTATTTCTTCAACAGTGAGTGTTTCACCCGTGATGGGCATATTTTCGAGGTTCGGCTTTAGTTGAGCATCTTTAATTCTGTAGAGTAGTGGTGATTCGGCGGGCTTACCTTTTGTGATGTAGCCTTGAGTGACTAAGTCATTATAGTCCGTGACATCAAAATTTGAGTGCGAAGCACTCCCTTGAGCTGAGTGGCAGTTAAGACAATTATTTTTAAGAATATGTTCTTTAACATTATTAAAACTTAATTCTAATGTTTGAAAATCAACAGTTGAAGGGGGGGAATTTTCATTATCTTCTGAGTTATTATTCTCTGGAGGTGGTGACTCAACAACTTCATCAGGTAAGGATGATGTTTTTAAGCTTTTGATCCAAACTGAAATTTTATTAATTTCATCAGCTTCAAGGGCTTGATTGAGGGGCATGGTTTCTTTATCAGGTTTAGCTCCGGCATTTTTAAGTCTATAAAATAATGGAGACTCAATTGGCTTGCCCGGGATGACATAGCCTTTTTGTATCAATTCTTTTTGAGATAAACTGAGATTTATAGCATGACTTGGTCCATGACAATTTAGGCACTTACTTATAAGTATTTGAGATTTGATGTCTTCATAAGAATACTTTGTTTGGGCATTTTGTTTTGAAAACTCAAGGGGGGATATTTCTTGTTCTTGTACATCAACACAAGAAGTCGCAATAAGAAAAACTATGGCCAAATTAAGTATAGAGAACATTCACTTCCTTTGTTATTTAGGTGTGTTTTATGTGAAACAGATTAACATCTCTTTCAATGTTATAAGCTTGTCTTTTGTTAAGCTCTCGTTATTTCAGTATCTTGCTGCTCCCTTTTTATTCGAAAGCACATTTTTTGTGGCATTATTCTTTGGCTTGGCCAAACTCTTTGAAAAATTCCTTCAATTCATTAAGTTTTAAAGGTTTTGCTAAGATAAAATCAAAACCTTCTTTTAAATATTGCTCACGGTCAGCTTTAAGAGCATTGGCCGTAAAAGCAATGATGGGGGTTTTGAGATGGGGATATTGGCGCTTAAACTCATGTAAGAAGTCGATTCCATTCATATTGGGCATTTGAATATCTGAAAAAATAAGATCAAAACTATGATCTTTGAGAATCGCAAGGCCTTCCTCACCATCATTGACGATGGTAATTTCATAACCAAGTCTTTGTATGTATTTTTCAAAAATAATTTGATTCGTCTTATTATCTTCAAGTAATAGAATTTTATATGACTTTTTTTGTTTATTTAGAGTTGATAAGGTGCCTTGGCTTTTTTGAGCAACAGAGTCTTCATGAATAAGCTTATGTTCAAATTGAAAGTGTAGATAAAACTTACTTCCTTCACCTGGCTTAGAGTATAAAGAAATTTGGCCCCCTAATAGCTCGGTGAGACTTTTTGCAATACTTAAGCCAAGCCCAGTTCCGGAGACTTGTTCTTTGGCATCTTGATAGAGTTGGGTGAAAGCATAAAAGATTTCTTTTTGCTGTGATTTAGCTATCCCTTTCCCTGTGTCAGCAATAATAATAGTAAATTGATCCTCCTCTTGTTTAAGTTTAAGATTTATTTCACCTTCATCAGTAAATTTGAAAGCATTCGAAAGAATATTAGAACAAATTTGTTTAAGTCTTGTGATATCTGTATAAATATAATTGCTTTTAAGTTCAGTTTCTACGATTAAAGGGATTTTTTTTCTTTGAGAAATAGGATGAAACTGGTTTTTGAGTTCGTCCATAGCCTTTTCAATATTGGACCAGTTGGGAGCAAAGTTAAACTTGTTTTCTTGAATTTTTTCAAAATCTAAAAAATCGTTGACCAGGATTAAATTGGTTTTTGCGCAGCTATCTATGATTTCATAATATTTCAAATTGTCTTGATTGAGTTGATTGATATTCATGAGTTCGAGAGCACCAATAATTCCATTAAGAGGAGTTCTTAGTTCATGAGTTATATTTGTTACAAAACGTGACTTAATTTCTTTAGCCTGTATGGCTTCGTCTTTTTCTTGCTTAAGTAATGTAATAAGAGATCTTAATTTTTTTCTTAGGGGAGTGAAAATATAAAAAGATTCTAAAATAAGAACAAGGCATGTCATAACAAAAAGAATAAACTGAGTCATAATTGAATTTTTAATTTTTTTCTTACTTTCGTTTTCAAAAATATGGACCGCTTTATCTAGTTCTTTTAAAATTTTATCTGAAACTTGGGAAGAAAGAAGTGTATCATCCTGAGTTTTAAGAATCTTATTGACTCTTGTTATATAGGATTGCACCAGCTCATTTAATCCTCCAGGTTTGTAATAATGCTGAAAAGATTTTTGACTAAGGGGTCTTTTTTGTACTCCCCATCCACCAAGGATAATAAGATTATGTGAGTTAAGAAAAAGATCAATATCTGCTTTTAATTTTTTTTCAATAAGTTCGGTTTCACTTTTATCTTTTTCATAAATAATGCGTTTAACTTGGAGAGCAATTTTTTGCGAAAGCATTCTTTGACGGCCACTTATATTAATGAGTCGATCATAACTTTTTTGGTTGTTGAGCATATAATTTGAAATGAGTAAATTAAAAAAGGCTAAAATTGCAATAATGGCTAAGGCAATCTTATATTTTTGAGAAAAAATATGGTCAACAAAGTTATTTTTCATTTAAATATTTATCGGTCATTTACTGGTAATAACTAAAGATGAATATTTGGTTAAGATTTATAAAAGGGTAGGGTAGGGTATTGATTTTACGTACGGGGGAGTCTGAAAAAGAGTATCTAAGTTGGTTAACAGGTGTAAGATTTTCAATAAATTTGAATTGCTTAAGTAAATCAGTAATTATACGGCAAAACGAAGGGGCCCTATGAAAACTGTTGTTAGCTTAAGCATAATATTGATTAATATTTTGAGTGCTCATGCAGGAGTTGAAAAGCTACTTTCTCAACTTTCTTCACCCCAAAAGCAAGGAGTTGATTTTTATAGCTTAGGGAGTGGGATTCATCTTGAGGGCTGCCGCAGCTATCCACATTATTCTATTATTTTCGCTGAGAATAGAAATGGACATAAAAGATTGGCTAAAGATATACACTCTGCCATTGATAAAGGACTTAGATGTTTGGTAAATCCAGAAAATAATTTTGCACCAATTCATCTTGAAAGGGCCAATAAAGTTTTAGACTATTTGAGTGATACTCGACTAAGAAAAACTTTTGCGTGCCTTCCGGGTATTGGAACAAATGCTATTGCTCGTTCAAATTTTCCCAATTTTAATCCCAATAGCTATGAGTTTAGCGATTATAAAGGGTTGGTACCAGATTTTCCGGGTATTATTTTTAATACGAACTTAATGGCCAACCAAGAAAGATTATTTGTTATGCCTAAGCTGGCTTGGTGGAAAAATGATGTCGCGACTGAGTTTAAGCGTCATGCTCAAACACGACTAATGGATAGAGGAACTCCTCGACAAACGGGGGAGAAGGTTGACGCTACGGCGATGCTTGTTTTTCATGAAATGATGCATTGGGCGGAGGTTTTTCATGCTCCAGGAATGATGGATGATATTTTGGTTTATGAGATGGCGTGTTTTGGGCAAAATACCTATGATCGCTCATCTAAGCCTGACTTAGTTGAAAAAGCAAAAAAATTTCTTCAAGATAAAGAATATTGGTCAGCTAATGAAAAGGAAAAAAAAATTTTAGCAGCACAAAAAAAATATCATGCTTTAACAATGGAAATGCTTTACCACAAATCAGGGACCTTAAAAGAGTTTGAGCTTCCTAAACGCCAATTGCCAAAAGCGTGGCAGAAATTTCAGTTTGGTAAAACTCTTCTGTATGGACCGACCGAGAATGTAGAAATGATTAAGGCCATCTTAGTTAAGGCACAAAAAAGTCAAAATAGTATGTTGAAATATTTTGTTAAAGGCTTTTATGAAAATAACTTTATACTTTATTTAGATAAATTGCGAAACCCCCAGGGACAAGAACTAAATATTCCGGATAAACATAAATTTCAGGCCATTTATAGTTCCATAATTTCAGACCTCAAAAGTGAAGGTTTATATAGTGGAGAGGAAGTCGATGAGGACTTTTTGGCTCAACTTCTAAGAAATGAATTTGGTCAAACTCAAAAGTACTTTGCTTCTTTTAGCCAGAATAAGGTAAGTTATCCGCGCCCTCTAGGAATAAATGATTGGGTCGGTGCAATTTTCTTTCGCCCTCAAGATAAAAGGATCCTACCTACAACAATTAATGGGGGAACATATGAGGTGAATCTAGAGGAAAACTTAATTTTAACATTGGCCAATTTCTCTATGTACTTATCTCGACAAACCACACAAGATGGCTCTAGAAGTTTTTCAGGCCATGTTTTACAGGCTTATTTAAATATTGATGCATAAAGGAATAAAAATGTTTATACGAATTTTTTTAATGGTCTTATTAATTCATTCTTCAGCTTTCGCTAATGATGCTAGGCTATGCTCTTCACCTAAAGCTTTAAGTGAAGAAATCGCGGATATGATTTCAGATATAAGTGGAACGAGTGTGGATCCTATGCAAACAAGACTTTCTCCAAGAAGCTTAGGTGGCTTAGATATAAGACAAAATAATTATACACGTATTAATCTTAAAAAATTATTTGAGTTTAGTTGTAGTCTTTCTGTATTTGAACGTGATTATTTGATGGATTATGCTAGTCAAGCCACTCCGAGAGACTATGTTTTGGAATCAGGCGAGGTCGTACAGCGTTACCTTTTTCCTACCGCCTTTGAAATTGGGCTAAAAGTATTTGAATTAAAATAAATCAGGCCATTTTCTTGCTCACTTGGTATAAAAAAATGTGTTAAGATTTTTCATTCATTATGGATTACATTTTCTTTTTCCTGCTTTTTTAGCTAAAGCTTTTTGGCCACAAAAGTGGAAGAAAGTATGGGGCATTTTTCTCCTTTCGATGTTGGTGGATCTAGATCATTTATTATCGGAGCCTATCTTTGACCCTTATCGTTTAAGTGTTGGAAATCATTTATTACATTCCTATCCCGCGATTTTTATCTACTTTATATGTCTTTTTATTCCTCGTTTTCGTATTGTAGCCATTGCACTTCTTTTTCATATGTTTACTGATTTTGTTGATTATTTATTGATTTAATTCAACTTTTTGATTTTCACGGCCTTTCTTTTGATAATTATTTTCTATCGCCCTATAGAGAACTAATATTGGAAATCTATCAGGGAATCAACGATACTAGCTTTAAGAAATAATCTGATACAAAGGAGATTCAATGAAAACATTAATTAATTCAACATTACCAGAGTTTAAGGTTCAAGCCTATCAAAATGACGATTTTCATACTGTTACTGAAAAAGATCTTGCGGGGAAATGGTCTGTCTTATTTTTCTATCCAGCAGACTTTACTTTTGTTTGTCCTACTGAATTAGGAGATATGGCCGACAAATACGATGAATTTAAAAAGATGGGAGTAGAAGTTTATTCAGTCAGTACTGATACTCATTTTACTCACAAAGCTTGGCATGATGCTTCCGAAACAATTAAAAAAATTAAATATCCTATGTTGGCAGACCCTACAGGGCAGTTGACACGAGCATTAGGTGTTCATATTGAGGAAGAGGGTTTGGCCTATAGAGGAACTTTTTTAATTAATCCTGAAGGAGAAATTAAGATAGCCGAAATTCATGATAATGGAATTGGACGAAATGCTGATGAATTGATGCGAAAAGTTCAAGCAGCGCAATTTATAGCTGAAAATCCAGATGAAGTTTGTCCAGCTAAGTGGAAGCCAGGAAGTGAGACATTAAAGCCAGGTCTTGACTTAGTAGGGAAAATTTAAAAAGGGAGTGCTGAGCACTCTCTTTAAACACAAGAGGAGTTATATATGTTAGAGCAACAATTGATAGATCAACTTAAAGATGTTTATAAAGATTTAAAAGGTGAAATTACTTTGGCCTATTTTCAATCTGATCATCAGAAGTTTGCAGATCTCCTCGAGATGTTGGAGGAGGTTGCATCGACTTCAGAAAAAATTAAACTTGAACAATTAAATGAAAAAAGTGAGTTTCCTGAGTTTAAACTAAAGTATCAAGGAAAAGAAAATGGAATTTCGTTTTTAGGAATACCTGGGGGGCATGAATTTACCTCTCTCATCTTAGCGATTTTAAATAGTGACTCTCAGGGGAAGTTACCTGACCAAGGAATTATCAAGCGAATCCAAAGGCTGAAGGGACCAATTAAATTACGTACTTTTATTTCTTTATCTTGTGAAAACTGTCCAGAGGTCGTACAGGCGCTCAATTTAATGTCAATTTATCATGATGACTTTGAACACCAAATGATTGATGGAGCTTTTGTACAAGAAGAGATTGATAAGTTGAAAGTACAAGGCGTTCCAAGTGTCATGGATGGTGATAAACTTGTCAGTGCAGGTAAAATGTCTGTGACTGATATCTTATCAAAGTTAGAAGAAAAATTTGGTGTGAACGAACTTAAAAAAGAGGATCGAGAACTTGGTCACTATGATGTTGTTGTTATAGGGGGAGGTCCTGCTGGGGCTTCTAGTGCTATTTATACTGCAAGAAAAGGATTAAAAACAGCAGTGATTGCAGAAAAAATTGGTGGACAAGTCCAAGATACAAAAGGAATTGAAAATCTTATTTCTGTTCCCTATACAGAAGGGCCAGAGCTCTCAGCTCAATTGGCCAAACATATGAATGAATACGATATTGATATTTTAGAGCATAGAAGAGTCAAAAATGTTGCTAATGACTCTGTGAAAATAATTGAACTTGATAGTGGAGAGTCTTTAAAAACAAAGGCTTTAATTGTCGCCACAGGTGCAAAATGGAAAGAGCTTAACGTTCCAGGCGAAAAAGATTATCTAGGACGTGGGGTTGCTTATTGTCCCCATTGTGATGGTCCAATGTTCAAGGGAAAAGATATCGCTGTTATCGGGGGAGGAAACTCAGGTGTTGAAGCCGCTATTGACCTTGCTGGAATTGTTAAATCGGTGACATTACTTGAATTTGGAGAAGAGTTAAGAGCAGATCAAGTCTTAATTGATAAACTCGAATCTTTACCAAATACAAAAATAATTAAAAATGCACGTACTACTGAAGTTTTGGCCAATGGAGAAAAAGTTGTTGGACTAGAGTATGAAGATCGACGTAGTAAAGAATTGATTAAACTAGAGCTAGAAGGGATTTTTGTACAAATTGGTTTATCTCCTAATAGTCAATTTATAAAAGATCTAGTCGAGACTAATAAGTTTGGGGAGATTATTGTAGATGAAAAAAATAGAACTAATATCAAAGGTATATATGCTGCAGGTGATGTAACAACTATACCTTATAAGCAAATTATTATATCAATGGGTGAAGGGGCCAAAGCAGGCTTAGCAGCTTTTGATGACCAAATGATTGAGTGATAAATTAATTCCTCCTCAAAATAGGTCAGAGGAGGAATTTTTTACTCATTTAAACTTATATTAATGTTATTGACCAAGTTGATAGTCTTCAGGTGGTACTTTTTTAAAAACAAGAGTTGGAAGAAGGCTTGCAATGATTGTGTATAAAACGAGGCCAGAGAGGATAGCCGCATCAACATTAAATTTTGTCGCAAGAATGCTAATTGTAACTAATCCAAAAATGAGATTTGGCATTAAAGAGACTGAAATCCGATAGCGGTGTTGCCAAAATCTATCTATAAAATACTTGATACTGAATAAAACTGAAAAAAAGCGAATTGGAACAAAGATGATAATTAAAATAATTCCATAAAATAGCCCTTCAAAGCTAAAATAAGACTGAGTTATAAGAAGTCCAGCACTAAAAAAGTAAAAAGGAACAAAGATACTATAAAAAGTGGATAAAGAGTTTTCGATTCGTAAGGAATGAGAGCTATCTTTGAAATGCTTAAATTGTCCGGCAACTAAGCCTGTTGCAAAAGCACCTACAAGATAGTGAGTTCCTAGTTTTTTAGTCAGGACTCCTGTCAAAAATGCCATAATAACAAGAAAAGAGACTTCTGACTTGGGAGCATAGGGAGCTATAAATTTTAAATATAATTTGAATAAGTATGGAAGAGAAATGAAAATCGCAATCAGGATAAGCTTTGTTTTAAAAAATGTACCCATATCATTCATTTGAAGCGCAATAAATAAAGTGAAAATGGCAGCGATTTCTTTAGAAATGGCCTTAAGCTTAATCCAGTATATTTCTTCATCATTAAGTTCATAATTTTTTAAGGAACTCAAAATAAACCCAGCAGACGGAGTGTAAATGGCAATAGAAAAGATTAGTGAAATTTGGATTGAGAGTCCAACGAGAAAATGGACTGCTAGCGAAGTTAAAGCAATAATCGCCAATGAATTTGCTAGATATTTAGAAATTGGTTTGTAATTTTTTTTTATATCATCAAAGTCAATTTCCATACCGGCAAAAACAAACAAAGAGGTTATTCCCAGTCTAGCTAAAGTTGTAATCATATCGTCATTTTCAAACCAGCCTAAAAATAAATTACAGATAATTCCTAAGCCCAGGGCCGTCATTCCTGATGGGATGCGAAAGCGCAGTAAAATTTTTGGAAGTAAGAGCAAAAAACTTACAGCAATGACATATTGGTATTCGAGAGTGAGGTTATTTAAAAATTCCATGATGGAATTTTATCCTTTTCCCCTACACTTAGCAAAATGCTTTTTTCTAAAATTTGGCCAGAAATAATGTTTTTTTAAGGTTTTTGTTAAAAAATAAGAAAAGCGATCTTTAAATTGAATTTTTTTGATCGAAAAACTATATTAATTAAAGAAAATTTCGGAGGTTATGTGAAGAAAATATATCTAGTTATTACGATTATAGGACTTATTATTATTTTAGGTCTGCTTTCCTTTTTTTATCAAAAAAAGAATACTCAATATCTCAAAGTTAAAAAGGGTGATGTTCAAGAAGCTATTTACGGACTTGGAAAAGTTCGTTCTCGTTCTACTTTTGATGTGAAAATTGGCATTATGACGAATATTAGTAAGTTGTATGTGAAAGAAGGAGAAAAAGTAAAAAAGAATCAAAAACTCATCTCTTTTAGTGGGGCGAGCTTGTTTAGAGCTCCTTTTGAGGGAACGATTACAAATATTGAATTAAAGGAAGGCGAGGTGGCCTTACCTCAGATCTCGATTATGCGTTTGGAGGATTTGGAAGATAAATACATTGAAGTTTCTTTAGAGCAGGATGCAGCCTTAAGAGTGAGGACAGGACAGACGGCTAAGGTTATTTTTGAAAGTCTAAAATCAATTGAGCTCAAGGGAAAAGTTCAAAGCCTATTTCCAAAAAAAGGCGAGTTTATTGCCCATATTGAAGTTAAGGATATACCGGAAAATATTATGTCAGGGATGACTGCTGATATTGTCGTCGAAGTTGGAAAAAAGAAAGATGTTATACTTATTCCTCTAAAAGCAATTTCGGAAGGTCGAGTTGTAAGAATGAGAGCAGATAAAAAAGCGGTTATAGATGTTGAGATCGGCTATACTGATGGAGTTTGGGCCGAGCTTGTAAGTGGTGATATCACGTTGGACGATGAACTCGTGATCAAAGGGAAAAAGTAAATGCTCTATTTAGCCTTAAAGCAGTTATTTTCTAAAAAGAAGCAAACCCTGCTTATTTTATTAGGAATTAGCTTTGGAAGCATGTTATTTGTTTCTATTTCTGCTGTGCAATTAGGTTTTAGGGCCTTTATGATTAAGGCCCTTTTAAATAATACTGCTCATATTATTATTTCAGGTGCTGAAAATGAGGTCGATCGGAGTTTAATTGAGCAACGTCTTGGATATGAAGAGATGATTGGTTGGGTCACTCCACCTTCTGGAAAAAGAGAAGAGTCAAAGCTTGAAAATTATCAAGGTTGGGTTAAAATTTTGCGAGGAGATCCACATGTTTATGATTTTTCTCCGCGGTTTTCAACTAATGTTATTATTAAAAAGGGACCGATAAAATCTAATCTCAGTCTTATTGGTTCCTTGCCAAGAAAACAAATTCGAATCAGTAATATCTCAGAGTATGTGGTTGCAGGACAGTTTGAAGACTTGAAAACGGGGGGAAACAAGATTATTTTAGGTGTGGGAGTCGCAGATGATCTTGGTGTAAAAATAGGTCAATTTGTTGATGTGATTGCTGGGCAAAACTCAGTGATTCCGTTTAAAGTTGTGGGGATGACAAAGTTTGGCGATGACAGAACTGATCGTTCAATGGCCTTTGCTCATATCACTGATGTTCAAAAGCTTAATAAGACTCCCGGAAGGGTTTCAGAGATTGCGGTGGCACTTAATCAAATGGAGAAGTCTGAAGAACTTGCTCGTTTATGGGGGATGTATACTGAGGATAAAGTTGAAGATTGGAAATCAGCTAATAAAATGTTTATGGAAATGATTCGTATGCAAGATGTGGTTCGTTACTTCATTATGTTTTCAGTACTTATTGTGGCAGCCTTTGGTATTTATAATGTTTTATCAATTATGATTAATCAAAAAAGAAAAGAAATAGCGATTTTACGTTCTATCGGTTATGGACCAAATAAAATTTTAGAACTTATTCTATTCCAAGGAATTTTTATGGGAATAAGCGGGGGAATTGTTGGAATGATTTTTGGTTATTTACTGACTAAGCTTGTAGAGTCAATTGACCTAGGATTAGAAATTGGAGGAAGCAATCATCTTTTAGTAAGCTACGATCTTTCTATTTATTATACGTCATTTATCGCAGCGATTATCGCTTCTCTTATTGCCAGTTTTATTCCGGCTTTTTCTGCTAGTAAGATGACACCTATAGATATAATTCGAGGAGAATGAATGATTCAATGTGAACATATTAGTAAGGAATTTGGCGAACCTCCTCAAAGGATTTTACACGATATTAATTTATCAATCGCTGATGGAGAATTCGTTTCAATATCAGGTCGTTCTGGAAGTGGGAAAAGTACATTGTTATATATCATTAGTTCTTTGGATGATCCTACTTATGGAAAGGTCATCATCGATGGGCAAATTACCAGTAAAATGAATGTTAAAGAAATTCATGAATTTAGAAATAAGCATGTCGGTTTTATCTTTCAATTTCATTATTTATTAAGTGAGTTAACAGCATTAGAAAATATACTTCTTCCACCAAGAAATCTTGGTCTTTATGAAGAATATCATGAGCGTGCTTTAGAGTTATTAAAAAAAATGAATATTTCTCATGTTGTGAATAAACTTCCATCACAAATGTCCGGGGGAGAGCAGCAGAGAGTTTCCATTGCAAGGGCCCTTATTATGGATCCTAAATATTTGTTCGCTGATGAGCCTACGGGAAATTTAGACTCTGTGAATGGTGAAATTGTCATGGAAATATTAAAAGAAATTAACCAGCAAAGAAAAACAACAATATGTCTTGTGACTCATGACCCTGATTATTCTAAAATGGCCCAAAGAGAGATATTCTTAAGTGATGGGCGAGTTGTAGATAGTCTTTAAAGAAATATAGAGAGAGAAATGAAAGATAAAAAATTTGAATTAACAGTGATTTTTTTATTATGTTTGACGACAATTATTTTATTTGGACTGTATTTAAAAAAAGATTCTGAAAATATTGTTCTTAAACTTAAACTTAAGGATCAACAACAAAAAACAAAACGGCCAATATCTTGGCAAAAGGTTAAGTCTTCATCTGAATCTACACAGGTAGAGCAGTCTGAGGAGGGGGAAATTGAGAGCAATGAAACTCTAGCGACTCAAAAAGAAAAACCCTCTTCGGTAAAAGATATGACAACGATTGCTCTTATGAAAGAAGTAGAAGAAAAAATTCAGAATAAGGAGAGTTTAAATCTTCCAATGACTAATCGGGGAATAGAGCTAGCAGAGGAATTAATTTTTCGAGAACCTTATATTTATGCCGCCTATAAAGCAAAGGTCATTTTTTTGATGGTTAAAGAGTTTAAGCTCTTAACAAGTATTGATGAAGCTAATTTTGAAGCCACATTGGAGCAAATGTCTGAGTTTGATCTCGTGAGTGATTCTACTTTGAGAGATGAAGCCTTGCTTATAGCTAAGACTGATAGCGAGCTTGAAGAGTTAGAAGCCAATATTGATTCAATGGGTGAGGCCAAAGAACAATTGGAAGAATATCTTGCTCGTTCTGAAAGTGAGGCTGAGAAAACTTTATTAGAACAACGAATAGTTGAAATTGATGAAAAACTTGAAGAAACAGAGCTAGAAATTGAAGAGATAAGTTTTGCTTTGGAAAATGATTTAGCTGATATGGAGGCCTTGGGGAATCAAGATTTAATAGAATTGCCTTTTAAGAGAAATCTGGCCCGAGAAGACTTTGATCAAGTTGTGGAAGATGCAGAAGGTTTATTAGAAGAGTTTCCTCATTTTGAAATGGCCTACGCTTATTTAATTCGCGCCTTAGAGTTATCAGCAAGAGAAGAAGAAGCGTTTATGATCTTGGCCGAAAGTTCTTTGAGTGAGTCTCAAAAAACAAAGGTCAAAAGGTATTTGAGAAATATTTCTGATCAAAATCCAAAGGAGTTTTGGAAACAATTGCGATTTAGATAAGAAATGATGGTTTGGCCTTAAAGCGAGGCTTTTTTAAAGAACGGGCCGGCTTAACTGACTTGGGAGCCTTTACAGAGTTTGAAGATTTTGAGTTTTCAATGGCCACACTGACTTTTAGTGTTCGTCCATTTATTTCTTTTCCGTTAAGCTTTGAAATTGCTTGTTGAGCGTGTTCTGCATTAAACATCTGTAAGAAAGCAATGCCTGTACTTTTTTGCGTTTTTTTATCTCGAATAATTTGTATTTTTCCAACCTTTCCATAGCGCGAAAATATTTTATGAATATCAGCTTCATCCATCGTGTAAACTAAATTACCAACATAGATTTTTGTAAAAGGAGCTTTTGCCGCATTGAGGTTTTTATATCTGATCCCTTTGGGCTTAGCGCAATAATCTTTCTGATTTGTTTTTTTGGTCGGTTTTTTCATGCTTCTTTGTAACATGTCCTTGAGCTAATAGCTAAGGATAAGTATTTTTTACATGTCTATCTTTTAGAAAAAGTGTTCTTTCGTAGTCTTATTTTTATTGAGTTGATATAGTAATTTGATAAGGGAGGAGAGTAAGTTCATGCGAAGTTGTTTCATTATTTTTATGGCTATTTTGGGGATTAACAATTCATATGCAAAATTCATCTCTGGGATAGGCTATATTGGCCCGGAAGAATACCGGGTTGATAATGAGATAAATCCCCTTCCTTTTGGTTTAAGCTTGATTCCGATGATTGCTTACCGAGGGCAAAGGCTTCAGGTCTATGGCCCTAATATAAGTTATGTGCTTTTGAGAGGACCTGTGAGTTTTAGTTTAAATGCAAAAGCATTTGGCGATCGCTATAAAGCAAGAGACTTATCTCAAAGAGATACAGCGGTGAATGCAGGAGTCTCGTTGAGGCTTTTGTTTTTGACGTTAAAGTATGGTGCTGATATTTCAAAAGTTTATAATGGCAATACGGCCGAGGTCGGAATAGGATGGCGATTTAAATTTGGTGATTCTTGGTTTGTCATACCTGGCCTTGCAAAAGAATATCTTAATGAATCCTATGTAAATTATTATTTTGGAATCGATGCCGATGAAGTTGGTGAGTTTAGTTTTTATGAGGCTAAAACAGCTGTGAATGATAAGTTACGTTTAGGAGTGACTTATCTTATTGATTCTGAAAATTCTTTATCATTAAATTACTCTTATCGTAAATTTGATAAAGTCGTTTATGAATCACCCACCATCAGTAAAGAAGGATACGCTACTTGGAGTCTTTTTTGGAGCTATAGTCTTTAGGTTATTAATATTATGGAGATTTTTCTTAATAATTTTTTATTAATTGGCTCAATTATTCTTTTGTTGAGTGTTTTGTTGAGCAAGTCATCTAGCCGCTTTGGCTTTCCCATTCTTATTATTTTTATGCTGATAGGTATTTTGGCAGGCAGTGAAGGTTTAGGAGGCATTCATTTTGAAAACTATGAGTTAACTCACTCTTTAAGTCTGGTGGCCCTGTGCTTAATTATCTTTTCAGGTGGTATTGAAACTAAAATTAAAAATATCAAAAAAAACCTTGGCAGGGGGATTTTACTTTCGTCAGTAGGTGTTTTACTTACAACAATAATTGTCGGTTTTTTTGTCCACAAATTGTTAAGCATGGGAATCCTTGAGTCATTTCTCTTAGGAGCAATCTTATCGGCAACGGATGCAGCAGCTGTTTTTGGAGCTTTTAAAGATAAAAAAGCACAGGTGACTGCTAAGAACAAAAATCTCTTGAAATTTGAATCCGGAAGTAATGATCCCATGGCGTATTTTTTAGTGACGATTATCTTGGGAATCATGGAGAGTCCTCAGTTGGATCCTGCTGCTTTAGGACTTCAGTTTTTAATGAATCCTCTCATTGGACTTATTGTAGGCTTGTTCTTGGCGAAATTATTTATTTCTTTAAACAATATTGTTCATTTGGAATATGTAGGTTTGTATCCAGCTTTGACATTATCTTTTGTGTTTCTCAATTATTCTTTGGCAAGTTATTTTCAAGGTAATGGCTTTTTAGCGGTTTATGTTTTTGGACTACTAATTAGTAGTAAAAAAATATTACATAAAAAACTTCTGTATAGCTTTTATGATGGTGTCTCATGGCTTTCACAAATTGGTCTTTTTGTTATGCTAGGACTCTTGGTTTTTCCAAGTCGGCTTTTTTCTATTGCAGCTGAAGGATTAATTGTGTCCATCTTCCTTATATTTATTGCTAGGCCACTAACTATATTTGTTTGTCTTGCCTTTAGCCAATTCACCTGGAAAGAAAAGACTTTTATTTCCTGGGCAGGGCTTAAGGGAGCAACTCCCATCGTCTTCGCAAGTTTAGCAGCAATGAAAATAGGTGATAAAGCTTATATTTTATTTGATATTGTTTTTTTTGTTGTTCTTATCTCGGCATTAGGACAAGGAATGAGTTTGAAATTTGTGGCCAGAAAGCTTGGTCTGCTTTATGAAACTATTGAGGACCCAAATTTTCCGATAGATTTTGAAGTTATAGAAAAGACGAAAAATGGTATAAAAGAGTTAAGGATTCAGTTAAATGACTATGCCCTTGATAAAAGAGTTGTTGATTTGAATCTGCCTACGGGGTGTTTAGTACTTTTTATCAAAAGAGAGGGAGCTTTTCTTATTCCTGATGGCTCAACTAAGTTTCTCAAGCGTGATAGAGTTGTTGTGGTGACGAAGTCAAAAGCGGATATTGAATTAGTTGTTGATTGTTTTAAGCAAGGGCCAGAAAATCCAATTGGGGAGACAGAATTTCCAGTTTAAAAAACTTAGGAGGATTTTGGCCCTCCTAAGCATCATGATATTTCTTTTATATAATAGGAATTACTTAAGAAATAACTTCGACATTAATCGCGCAAGGACCTTTTCTTCCTTCACCGATTTCAAACTGAACTTGATCACCTTCATTGAGTGTTCCGCTAGCGATTGCTGATACGTGAACAAAAAGTTCCTTCTCATCGCTATCAGACTTGATGAAACCAAATCCTTTTTGATCATTAAAAAATTTTACTTTACCTGTCGACATTCTAATACTCCTAGTTAATCGATATTTTTTTATTATATGTGAGCCTTAAAAAGACTCAACAAACTGTTATTTTATTTTTTCTTGAGAAAGTCCTATTAGCTCCCATGCTTCTTCATTTTTTATTCCTAAGACAAATTGGATCTCAAGGACAAATGAATCAAGTGTTTTTTCAAAAATTTTAAGAATTGAAGTATGTATTTCCTCTTCTTGGTTCAAAATGGAAAGATGTTTTGCAATCGTTTGAATATCTTGAGCTTTGAAAGTAGATTTATAAAAATTAATTTTTTCTTGAGTAGAGTTAAACTCAGTATCTTGATGTTTCTTTTTAAAGGTCTCAATGGCCTTTAAGATTTCAGTCTTATCTGAAAGATGTCTATAAGTACTACTGTTATTTATAGAAAAATAATTAATATTATTAGATTGGGGAAAGGTGACTTTAAAGAATTGTCCGTCATCAATTTCAACAATATTCGAAATTTCACCAATACCAAAATTAACTGTAATAAGATATTGTCCGATATAAGAGTTAAGTTCTGTCATTTTTGTAGCCTTATTTGTAAAAAACATATAGACGCAACTTGGCTGTCTAAAATAGCATCTGTTTACTTGTAATTGGAGTTAAAATAGAAAGGAACAATTGAGAAACTAGCTATAAAAAAATCAAATACATCCTTATTTTACTCTATTTCAGCAGTAAATGCAATTTTAATTTTTTGGGGAAAAAATTTGTAGCGATTGTCTAGCACGTTGAAAGCCCATTGTGTAATAAACTCAGATAGTTAAATAAAGACTATACATACCTTTAATTATACTTAAGTTAATGCTTGAGAATAAACGTATATTTATTGATTTTCTATCCATGTTTTTATGTTTTCTTCTAAGATAAATAAAGGGACAGAACCATTTTTTAAAATAACGTCATGAAATTCAGCTAAGTTAAAGTTTTCTTTAAGTTCTTTTTTCGCAAGGGAGCGCAAATTCAAAATCTTGAGCATCCCTACCTTATAAGCAGTGGCCTGAGCTGGCATCACAAAATATCTTTCCACAGCTTTCATGATTTCTAATTTTGCACTAGGAGTCTTATCTTTGAGATAATTAATAGCATACTCTCTACTCCACTTTTTTGCATGTATTCCAGTATCGACGACCATTCTAGTTGCGCGCCAAAGTTCCATTGAGAGTCTTCCAAAGTCAGAATAGGGATTTGAATAAAAACCAATTTCTTTTGGTAAGAGCTCAGCATAAAGTCCCCAACCTTCACTAAAAGCTGTGAATCCTCTTGTCCTGCGAAATTTAGGAAGTCCTTTTAATTCTTTTTGGATGGCAATTTGCATGTGGTGACCTGGGATAGCCTCATGGTAGGTCAATGCTTCCAATTTGTATTTTGGATTATCTTGCATTTTATAAAGATTAACGTAATAAATTCCCGGTCGGTTTCCTTCTAGTGATGGCCCATTGTAAAAAGCAATTCCTGCACTTTTTTCTCGGAAGCTTTCTACTGGTTTGACTTTGAGTTCTGCCTTGGGAAAGGTGTTAAATATTTTGGGCAGTGCCTTTTCCATCTTAGAAATGACTGAGTGAACTTTATTTATGTACTTTTTTCTTCCTGCTTCATTTTGAGGGTAAAGAAATCTTTCAGACTTCATATATTGAAAAAAATCTTGCAGGGATCCTTTAAAACCAGTCTTTTGCATGACTTTTTTCATTTCAGCATGGATTCTTTTTACTTCTTTGAGGCCTAGCCTATGAATTTCATCTGGAGATAAGTGAGATGTCGTCATTTTTTTTAACCTAAAATGATAATAATCTTTTCCTTGGGGCAGTGACCATGCTCCGTGATTCGTGCGGACTTTTTGATTTAAATTTTGGGTGTAACTTATTAGCTCTTTATAGGCAGGCTGAACATACTTTATCAGAGTGGATTTGGCTTGCTCAATAAGTTGATTCGTTTTTTTGGAAGAGATGTTAAGTTTGCTGATCTTGTTTTTAAAATCTTTTAATAAAGGGCTATCCTCTTGGCTTTTAGTAAAAGGAGCTCCTGTGATTATATTTTTCGAATCACTTAAAATTTTTTGAAAAACAAAATGAGGAGGGAAGATATGACGTTTGTTTTGTTCTTTAAGAAAGACCATTTTTTCTGAAAAAACACGCCTTATTTCTTTTAGTCTTGAAATATAATCTTGAGCATCATCAAAATTATCAATTCTGTGCATATTGATAAGAAAAGCCGGAGTATCTGCATGATAACCAAACATTTGATTGAGAGGGTAAGAGTGATACATCCATTTTTGACTCTCTATTGTCATCTTGAGTTGGTATTCATAAATCCTGTAACTGATTTGATCCTGACGATTTAAAATCTTATAATGAATTTTCCTAAGACGTTTAAGGGACTTGTTGGCCAGCTGATACGTCTGGTTTTTAAACTCAATCGTATGGTTATCTAATTTGTCATAATTTGTTTTTCGTCCTAAATAGGTCTGACTTGTTGGGTAACGTTGGATTTGTTTTTCAAACTCTTCTTCAAAAAACTGATTAAGCTTTTTACTTTCTTTTATGGGGGAGAGGTTAGAATATGAGCTGCAAGCCATTAGAAGAAAAAAAAAGGAAAGGTTTGAGATTATTTTAATAAAAAGCATACTGAATCCTATGTTTTAAATCGAAGTTTCACCATACATGATATAAATCGAATGAGAAATTGAATTGATGATTTAAATCATTCTTTTAGTGGGAAAAAAAGATTATCTTTTTTCCTATGGAACAACATCTCAAACGACTTAGTGATTTTTATCAATATTTAGAAGAAAAATCAAAAAATATGATTGGTTACCCGGCTAATCTTAATTATCAATATGCAGCCTTATATGATTTTTTTAAATTCAGTATTAACAATATTGGCGATCCTTTAGATCATGGACTTTATAAAGTTCATGCCCATCAATTTGAAAAAGAAGTTGTAGAATTTATTGCTCAACTTACAGGAATTAGTGATCATAATTTTTGGGGATACGTGACTAATGGGGGGACCGAAGGTAATATGTATGGGCTTTATATTGCTCGAGAAATATATCCTAAAAATATAGTCTATTATTCTAAAGAGTCACATTATTCTATTCCAAAAATTTTAAAACTTTTAAATATGGACTCTATTGCTATCAATACCAATGAAAAGGGAGAAATGTGTATTGATGATTTAGCTCTCGCCTTAAAGTATAATAGAACTAAAACACCAATTATCCTCGCAACAATTGGAACCACAATGAAAGGGGCAATTGATCCCGTATCAGCGATTCAAAAAACTCTTTCATCTTTATCATTTCCTAATCACTATATTCATTGTGATGCAGCTTTGGGGGGAATGATTGTTCCTTTTTGTTCCCAAAGAGATCAAATAGGTTTGAAGTATGGAGTGCATTCTTTATCTATTTCTGGGCATAAAATGATGGGCTCTCCAATGCCTTGTGGAGTTGTTTTGGCGAGAAAAGATTTTGTAGATAAAGTTGGAAATAGTATTGAGTATATTGGAGGACTTGATACAACGTTAAGTGGATCGAGAAATGGTCATACAACACTTTTGTTATGGTATAGTATTCAAAAAAATGGGATAAGTGGTTACCAACAAATGATTAAGAAATGTTTGGCCAATGCAGATTATTTGGTGGAAATTTTGCAATCTATCGGAGTTAAGGCATGGAAAAATGATTGTTCGATTACAGTTGTGTTTCCAAGGCCATCTGAAGAAATTATTGATAAGTGGCAGTTAGCTGTTCATGGCGATATTGCTCATATTATTACTATGCCTCATGTCACAAAAGATGTTCTTGATCAATTTATTTTAGATTATAAGACCAATAGAATTGGGTCTTAGTAAAAAATCGCTAAAAATTGATGATATTCAGTTTCATTTTTATGAAGGGTGTTGATGATTTGGTAGTCTAAATTGAGTTTGGCCTGTTTGGCCCAATATTGAAGTTCTTGCTTTGAAAAACCAAAATGTTTAACACCCATGGCTTTATTGTCAGGATGAAATGATCCATCTTCTTGGTCGAGGTCGACGATGGCAATTCTTCCATTTTGTTTAAGATTTTCTTTGAGTTTCATAAGAACTTTTTTAGGGTCTTGGAGGTGATGGAAGGCCATAGAGCTAATAATTAAATCAAATTTACTCGCTAGACTTTGATCCTCAAGATTAATTTGATGCGATTGAATATGAGAAAATGCTTCGGTCTTTTTGTTAAAGACATTTAACATCTCTTGTGATGTATCAATTCCAGTTAAGGTATGAAGATAGGGGTGAAACTCTAAGCCAAATAATCCCGTACCAGTTCCAAAGTCCATGATATCAATTTTTTGACTAAGCTTGAGTCTTTTTTGGGTTTTTTTTGCAAGCTCTTTCATCATTTGAGTTTTTTCTGGAGTATCCCAGTCATTAGCAACTTGATTAAAGTGATTCATGATATTTCCTTGGATAAAAATAAGAGTTTAGTTGAGAAATGACTACTTGGTAAGACAATTTAGCATAAATTTCATTTGATTATATTTAGAAGGACTACGATACTGAATGTTTTCTGGAACTTGATAATGAAAAACACCATCTTTAGGGGCTTCACCATGAGCTGTTTGTTTGAGAAACTCAACGATGGCCAAGCCATTATCGGTAGCAGCTTTATCTTTGCCTGCAACACTATAAACTTGGTTGATATGATTTCCTCTAGGATGATCACCATCAATTTTAATTTCAACTCCCCAGCGAGATGATTCTCCTGCAATAAGACCATCAGTCATCTCTTTTTTTGTTGCTGTTGGGATAATTCTTGGAAGAGGGGATCTTTGTTGATTCGTTATACTAAAATAAATAACACCATCAATATTGGGATATTTTTGATTAAAGGCTATCATTTCTTTGTTATCCATTTCGTAAGCTGTATTGAAAAAGTTATGAATACTTTTAGGGAGAATTGGTTTGGCCATATCAAGGGTTGTTTTGTTAATCCCGGGAATTGATTTTCCACTTCCTCTATGGGGTGTTCCTATTGAGCCCACTCGACGTAAACTTCTTCCAGCTTTTTCTTCTTCGGATAAGTTCATAAACATATGGGCCATGTCTGCAGCAGATATTGCTTTGGTACCCGTAGGTTTAAAGTTAGGTCAATTTGCAAAAATACAAAAATTAACCAGTCATGGGCAAAGATCATTGCAAAAAAGTGGACTGGGGCAAAACCAAGACTTCATTGAAAGTTTAACTCAGTCATTACCTGAGGAGAAATATTTAGATTTAATTTCTCGCATTAATCAACAACCCTTATCTACTCAAGTTAAGATGCAAGAAGAACTAGCAAGTTTAGGAGAGAAATCTCAGCTAGAAAAACTTGCAATGATTGAGCAAACGATGAAAAAATATCAAATTCGTTTTCCTTCAGCTAAAGAACTCAATCGAAGTATCCTGAAAAAATTAGAAGCTCATCCTGAGCATTTAGCAATAATTAAAAAAAGATATGCAGATAAATTGGCCCAAGAAGATTTTGTAGCAGGTTCTATTGAAGAAAAACTTGCTTTAAAGGCTTTGGGAATACTTGAAAATAAAGGGTGCGCTGGAATTTGTGAAAATATTTCTAGATCGCCATCAGAAGTTTGGGACGAATTTATTCGTTTTGGTAATTCGTGTGCTTTATGAGTTTAATAAATGAGCTCCACTTCCTTTTTTTGAAAGGATATCGTTTGGGTTTCTAAGAGGGCAGTCTTTTAGAGAAAGACAGCCACAGCCGATACACTTATCTAATTGGGATTGCATTTCTTGAATAATTTCAAGTTTTTTTGTGAGGATTTTCTCCCAGTTTTTTCCTAGCTTTTTCCAATCATCAGTATTGGGACGTTTTTTATTTTCAATTGTTTTAAAGGCTTGTTTAATTTCATCAAGACTTAGTCCAATTTTTTGTGCGACTTTTATATAACTTAAAACTCTGAGTTCTCTTCTGTGAAATCGCCTTTGATTCCCTTGGTTTCTAAAAGATCGCAAAAGTTGTTTTGATTCGTAATAGTGAATGGCGGAAATGGCGACACCACTTCTTGTCGCCAGTTCACCTACTGAAAGAAATTCTTTTTTAAGGTCAGTTTTTTTCATCTTTTCCCTTGACCTCAAGTTAACTTGAGGTTTTATACTTTAACTTATTTTTAGGATAATAACAATGCACTTTAATTGGAGTATAAAAATGACACAAAAAAACGCACTTATTACAGGGGGAGCAAGGGGCATTGGTGCCGCAATTGCTAAAGAGTTAGCTGCAAATGGAGATAGAGTTTTCATTAACTATGTTAAGAGTTCTCAGGCGGCAGCGGATTTGGTTGATGAGATCAAAAAAAATAAGGGAGAAGCTTATGCTATTCAAGCAGATGTAAGAGCTGATGCTCAGATAGAAGCTATGTTTGGAAAAATTGAAGCAGACTTTGGTGGTGTCGATATTTTAGTTTCAAATGCTAATATGAGCTTTACACCTAAACCTTTTTTAGAACAAACATGGGAAGAGTTTTCTCAAAAATTAAATGACGAGGTTCATGCTTCTTATATGACTGCAAAATTTGCAGCTAAAAGTATGCAGCAAAAAAACTACGGAAGATTGATCTTTATCTCTAGTACTTTGTCTGAAAGTCCGGCCCCAACATTTATCGCACATGGTACGGCAAAAGGAGCTTTAGATAGTCTCAATAAGTATTTAGCAGTAGAGCTTGGAGCTTTGGGAATAACATCTAATATTGTTGCCCCTGGCCTTGTTCTTACAGATGCAACAAAACAAGCTCCTGATGAGTTTAAAGAATATATTAGGTCTATGACTCCAACTCAAAAAATTGCGATTCCAGAAGACGTCGCTAATATTGTAGGATTTTTAGCGAGCCAAAAGAGTTCTCATATTACTGGAACTTATATACCTGTATGTGGGGGAGCATATTTACCTTAAAATGAGATGGCTAAAAGGCTAACTAAGTTTTTAAAACCTGGCCTTATCTGCCAATAAAACTGGCTTTTTTAAAGAAAGTTTTAATATTTTAACTGGGTAAGTGCTTGTTATTACGTTCACTATTGCCTCTTTTCTTATGTCTTGCTAAACTCATATGTGACTGGAGGGTGTACGTTGGCGGCGATACAGTTCATTTTTATCTTGTTTTTGGCAAGCTGTAGTAGTGAAATAGAGATTGAGTATCAATTAGGTGCTGTCAATAAGCTGTCTCCGAATTCCGTTATAGAATCACATATAACCACTAGTTATAATATCAATGCTTCACAGCCTGATTTTGAAATTATTTTTTCCGATCAAGATAATTCAGACTTGTCCTGGGATTGTGAATTTGATCAAGTGATCGATTCTCAAGTTTCTAGTGGTCAAGACTGCTCTACTTTGGTTGCAGCTAATTTCTCTAGCGCTAGCGGTTATTTTTATTGGGCACCACTTCCTGCCGCCAATGGTAATTATGAAATTAAAATAAGTTTTTCCTATCAAGGAAAAGAATACGCTAAACTTATTCAAGTGAATGTTAATTTCCCGGCCCTTAATGTTGATCCTATGTTTGCCAATCACCCCAACTGGAATGATTATGTAAAATGGTCTGATAAAACAAAAGAGGTCTTTGAACAGACTGATGTTTCATGTGACCCAAGTAGTGATGTAGGTTTTTTAAGCTGTCTTCATGCTGGAGAAAGAAAGATCTTTACTATTCCTTGGCTAAAGAGCTGCGAAAGTCTAGTCGTTTCAGATCAGCTGAGTGCTTTTCGGTGGAAGTGTATTGTGAGTAATGATGAAGTTGTGATCTATTCCTTGGGGTTACAATTGCACCTAGGCTTATCTGATCTGATTGAATATGATGGAGGTGGTGGTTCTTATGTGTTTAAAGATAATAAACTAAGAGTTTTTTTAGACGATGACCTTTATGTTGAAAGTAGCTTGAGTAAATGGTGGAATAATTCTATTCAAGAAGCTCCTAATTCCAGTCTGGCCGTTCAAACTATTAGTGATGATGCAAGTGATATTGGAAGAATATTTTTAATTGATGGTGACCATACAGGTTATGGATATGAAATCCTAGATGATAAAACGGCTTTAATAACTTTTGGAGCTTCTAGTGTTTATAAGAGTGTTCATACGAGTATATGTAATTCAACTGATGGGACTCAGACCTCACCCGATAAGTCATGTATGGCATTTGGATCAGGCAAAAACTTTTTATGGTTAGAAGGCTTTTATGATAACGAAGGTGCCACAAGTACTATTCTTTTTGCTTTTCACAATACTTCGTTTTCAACATTAAGAAAAATTAAAAATATTAATATTGGAAGTGGGGGAGATTCTTTTTTCTTAGGTAACTCCCATAGCAATCGCTTTATTAATATAAAAATGCGGGCCAATGGTGGCGGGGCAGCTTCTTTTTATACTGCAGATAATACGGTCTCTCATTTTCTTTTTTATGATATTACCTTTACAAATGCAACGAGTACGACCTCCACGATAGGCTTTGATCCTGAAGGTTCACAACATGTCCTTTCAAAAATTAAAGGTTCACATGTTGGTGCTCGAGTTGGTTATCATGGGGCTTTTAATATGGCCGGTTTAGAGAATATTGCCACCAATGTTTTAGTACATAGCTCTATTGGTCGTGGTATTTTTTTTAATACAACAGCTGATGAGTCTATTTTAGCTTTCGTCTCGGTTTTTAATTCTCAAAATGCCGGAGTATATTTAAGAAACTCAAGCTCAAAAAATTTAGTTCATAATATTCTCAGTGTAGGAAACGAATACGGAATTGAAACTCATGATTCTCAAATTGCAACAGATTATATTCTTTCTGATATCGCTGTGTTTGAAAATCAAACAGCGGGACTTAGTCTTTATTTAAATAACTCAATCTTAACTGGATTTTTGGCGGTGGGAAATAATGCTGGTACGGCGTCTGTTCTTGATGATTGTGTTTTAATAGGCGGAACAAGTCCTGGTATTATTAATGGAAGCTGTACAGACAGTGGAGCTCATCTTTCTAATACTTACACGGGACAGAGTTCGGATGCGACATTAATTACCAATAAGGATATTACATCTGCCATCTTGGGAAAAGTGACAATAACAGATAGTGCTAATACCAAAGATAATAATGGTTTGCAAACTTATGATGGAGACAATGATTTTTTTAATTTTGAAAACTGGTTTCGCTCTTTAGGAAAAGATGGAGGAGCATTTCCAAGTGTGGATAATAAAGGTTCTTGTACTTCTGGTGATTGTCGGATTTGGGACTTTAGACTTTCTAGTATGGATACGTATTTTTTAAATCGCTCTGATGATGGCTTAAATGCAAATGAAGTTTTTCAGGCCAATATGACTTGTCCTAGTGCTGTTCATGGTAATAAAACTCTAACAAACTCGGTAGCTTCAACACCACTTACATTTCTTAAAAATGCTAGCGAGATATTTTTTGATGATATAGGAAATGATAATGGTCTTTGTGAAAGCAATGAAGCTTGTATCTATCATCCGAATATTGGTGCGTACCAAGGAGAGGGAGGTCTTAGTGAGGAGACTTGTTCTTTTGTCGATGGAACCGTTTCGAATGTTTCCATGTATGCCTATAAAGAAAATGGGGGGATGTGAGGAAGGGAGTGCTCTAAAATACTCATGGAGACTTTTAAAAATAGCACAGGCTAACCATCCGAAATTATTAAAGGTTGAGCGCTTAACTCCTTAAAAATACAGTAAAGAAAATACCCAAACCTTCCGATAAGAAATTATGAATAACCTCATTCATAAGACTCTTTTTCTTTTAACTTGTTTATGCAGTTTTTGTGGCAAAGCACAGAGTCTAAGTAATCCTGCTCCTTTTGAGTATGGCAAGTGGTTTAAAGAAATAATGACACATGGTTATCTGGCCTATCAACCTAAAATTTTAAATTTTAATTCGAGTCGTCCCAGTTATTTACATGGAACATTGATGTATGTTCCTCGTGATAAAAATAAAGACAATTGCATGGGAAATGTTATTGAAAAATGTGAATTACAACTGGTAACAAATGCACATGGTTTAACTGGTTCTTTTAAATCTCCAGAAGTTATTATTGGTGATGTTGATGAATTTTTAAATTTTTATATGCAACATAAATATAAAAATTTAAGTGTAGCTGAAAGAAAAGAAAAAAGAGATTTAATAAAACAAGAAATACAACGAGAGCTTGAGAGCTTGAAGCATCCAAATGTTTATTATGAAAATGGTTTGTTAAAAGCTAAGGTCGATCCTAAAAAGATTTATAGAGATAATCTTAATGACGTGGGGATTATTAAACTGGGTCATATAAGTAATGCTATACCAGGTCATCATATTGAACATCCTCGATACTCCAAAATGGGAGATTTTACATCGATAGACTTTTTTGGTGGAACTCTACCAAGTACTTATAGTTGTTTAGCCGGAGAGGTTTGTGAGTATGAACCTTGGGGGGGGAGAGTTTTTAGATTACCAGTCGTACCTATGAGTCTAGGTAGCAGGCAAGGTCAAAAGTCAATTGTTGCAGCAGGTGCAAGTTTTCTATTATCGCCCAAGCAGAGTCACCAGATTATACCTTATAGAAGGGGCTTAAGAGGTAGTAATAATATTGGACAAGTCCCAGAGTCAAGTCTTATTGGTCGACAAATAAAGTTTGATGCTCGTTCTACCCACGGTAATAGTGGAGGAATGATTATACAAAATGTTCTTGTTGCGAGAAGTGGACCTAAAATGACAGGACTCTTAAAAGGGCATAATCAATATGTGAATGAATCGAGTGCTGTTCATCCAAGTCATGTCTATAATCTTATTGAAAAGGCTAGAGCAGAAGATATATCAAACTTAAATAATTGTCGTGGAAAAAAAGTTCATTATAAGTTTAATGAAGAGACTGGAGTAACTCATCGTGAAGTCGGCAATGGCTTTTTATCCGAATATTTGTCACAACAAACACTTTTATCCGAATCAAGTCCTAATTCAGCAGAGTTTTCTGATAATGGAGAGCTTGCAGATGATGGCGAATTGGCAGATGACGGAGAGCTTGCTGATGATGGGGAATTAGCCGATGACAATGTATCTCGCTCTGATCATTCTTTATCTGGAAGCGTTTTTTACTCAAACACATGTAATTCTTCAAGCGAGCTGCTTAGGAGGGAAGAAATTATAACACTTAGTGGGCAACTTTCGAAAATCACAAAACCTCTCGTTGGTTTAAGCTACGAAGGTAAGCCAACATTGGGCTTTTGGATGAAAAAGGGAGAACGGAAAATTCCTGTTTTTGCTAATAGCGAGTTTTTAAATCTTTTTTGTGAAACAGGTATTGAGTTTGAACCAATTGAAAATTTAAATTTAAAGGAACTCTTTTATCAAAAAATGGGTAAAACTAAAGAAGATAGAATTAATCGAACGATTTGCTTTGATTCTCACTTTGGACAAGATTGTTTCGCTCTTACTAAAGAAGCTGGATCTAATAAAATAATTCTTAGATTAAATGATTCTAAAATTTCACTTGATTTAAATAATTTGGGGCAGGAAAACTTTCAATATTGGTTTGGAGCTAAAAATGATAAAAATCAAGTAACTCATCTTCTTGATCTAAGGCAACTCTTTTTTGTGGATGCAGCTCAAATCAAAAAGCAGGGAGTTAATGCTGATCCCGATGGAAGTTCAGTGTTTATTGATTCTTTTAGCAAAAACTCTGCACATCTATCAGATGAGGATGTATGGAAGGTGTTTAAAGAAGACTATGAAAGTAAGAAAATAAAAATGCAGATCAGCTCAGTTTATGAAGATAACTATCAGGGCCGAAATTCAAGATATCAAAGAGTATTGGGAGAGAGTCCATTAACAATAGAGTTCTAAAGGGACTATAAAATGAATACAGATGAATTAAGACAGATCTTTGAGGCAAGTATGAGTGAGTTATTTGACTTAAGTCATACCGAAATATCTAGAGAGTCTGAACTATATTGCCAAGTTAAGTATAGTTATAAACAAGGAGATGCGAAAAAGTTAAATGATCTCAATCTGTATATTCAAAAAGAAAACTTTTCGAATGAACTAAAGCTAATAACTAATATACGCACAGGGCTTAAAAATAAAAAATTAGAAATAAAGAGATGGGTTGGAGAGGTACAGAAGTTTGATGATAATAATATTTGGAAGGGAGAAATTTTATTTTCTATTGGTTATGCTCTTCATTTAGAAAAAAAATATTATGACTCTAATAAAGTTTATATTAAGTCGTATAAATTGTTAATGGCACACAACTGTATTGAAAAAGGTCTTATGGCCCTACATAATGCCATTAGTGTAATAGCTAATCTTTATCCTGATAAAAGACAATTTGCTGATTTTCATTATCTTTTACAAAAGGCTACTGACTATAAATCGGTTAAGCTAGCAGCATTGGCAAATCTGAATTTATCGATTGAATATCAAAAGACTGGAGCGACACTGATGGCCTTAGAGAGAATTGATTTGGCCATTAAGGGATTTGAAAAGGTGGAAATGGAGTCAACACAATACTATTTGGCCCTGGCCCAAAAGGCCGATCTATTAGTCGATATCGAAAAATTTAGTTCAGCACTCCTTATTTTAGAAAAACTAGCAACAAGCTCGCATGATTTTGCGAAAAGTTCCGCTTATACGATTAAGGAAAAAATTCAAAAGAAACAAAATTCTCAATATAGGCAAGAAAAAACAGCGACAAACATTCATTTCTCACCAACATTTGAACAACGAAGAATAGATGAAAAACGAAATAAAAAACCTCCTAAGCTTGGAAAAATGGAGAGTCGACTTGTTGATTTTTTAAGTTCTGGTCCTAAAGATAAAATGAGTATTATTAAACACCTCTATGGTGAAGATATTGACTATTTTTCTCTTGAGGGAAGGTTTAAAAGTCTTCTCGTAAGAATCAGAAAAAAACTTCCCTATAGCATTGTATTTCATGATGGAGAGTATTCCATAGAGGGTGAAATAAAAGAGTTAGAAGACAAGAAAACGAGTTAGTTTTTGTGGAAGGCCAGAAAGGCCTTCATTAGTCTTTAGTTCATATTCTATTTTTCTTTATCATCAATTTAGTAAGCCGGTTTATAAATTCTTCCTTGGTTATAGTATAAAGTAACTTCTGTTACTAGAACAAAACCATGTGTTATCAGGTACTTATAACTAGGGAGAAAAAGTATCTAAGAGTAACTGTTTTCGATAATGGAATTGTCTTAATCTTGTATCAACAAAGGAGACATTATGAAAACTTTATTATTAAGACTAGTTTTTTTTAGTTTGTTAACAACATCAACATCAACGATGGCCTTAGAT
>PAKC01000058.1 GCA_002706205.1 Halobacteriovoraceae bacterium | reverse complement strand
CATAGAAAAGAAAATCAAAAACAAAGAAACGTTTCTGAAAAGAAGCTAATGGAAATGTTTTCTAAGCCTGTATCTGAAATATCAATCTCAAATGAATTAGCAGAGCTAGTCTCTGAAGCTCTCAAGAAGGAGCATGAAAATACTATTGCAGCTTATAAGAATGCAATGGAAGGATACAGAACAGTTATCTCTCAAACTGAACAAGAAGAAGATAAAGCTTATGAATTACTCTCCTCTAATGTTATTGACCAAGACACCTACAAAAAGCAGGTTGATAAAATAAGAGCGAAGAAAAGAAAGCATGAAGATTTATTAGAAGAAGGTCAGGTTCAAATAACAACCAAATTTTATGAAACGTCTGATCGTATTCTCGAACTGGCCAAACGTGCAGAATCATTGTGGAAATTGGGTACAGACGAAGAAAAGGTAGAGTTCCTTAAAATTATACTCTCGAACCAAACATTGAACACATGTGTTGATGATCCTAAAGATATAAGTATTGAATATGATTTAAAAAGGCCGTTTAAAGAACTAGCTGAAATAAAAAAAGCCAGTCCGAAAACTGGCTTTTTAGCGTCCAAAAAAAAAATGGTGCCCCGAGGCGGGCTCGAACCACCGACACAAGGATTTTCAGTCCTTTGCTCTACCAACTGAGCTATCAGGGCACTTAAGATTCTTTTAAAATCGTGTTAGATAAGTTATTGTTTTTTACTGATTCCGTCAATTAAAAAGTTGAAGAAAATATGAGCGTAAAATTAATAAAAAAAACATTAAGTAATAAATTTTTTTCATTTAATGCTATTGCATTTATCCCTTCCCAAGAAACACAAATCCTTTCCCAGTGGGCAGTTTTCACACATGGCTATACTGCGAGTAAGTCTGATTGTATAAATTGGGCACAGCGTTTAAGTGATATTGGTGTTCCGGTTTGTATTTTTGACTTACCAGGCCATCACTTAGGAAGCTTTAATAAAGTAGCATCATTTGAAGTTTTTAAAGATCATGCCCACGAATGTTTTAGTGATGCCTATCATTTTCTCCAAGAAAATCTTGAGTCAGAGTGTAAAAAACTTATTTTAGGAGGACATTCACTAGGAGCACTCCTCAGTCTCAAGGCCCTTGATCTTGCTAACTTTACAACTCTCGAACCTCTGGCCATAGGCGTAGGAATAGGAATTGGCCAACACAAAACAACGCATTTATTTGAAACTTCGTTTTACGAAAAAACTCTAAATATACGCAGACAATTAGTAGATGAAAATCTTGATTCAGATCTTGTTTTTCCTTGGATTAAAGATGAAAAACTCTCCCTTGATATCACTCAAAAACATATTCATCTTATAACAGGAAAAGATGACGTCGTAGTTGGTGAAGGGGGAATGGAAGCGTTAAGGTTTAATTTGGAAGCTCAAGGAAATATTGTCACAATAAATGAGCCAAACAAACTTCCTCATCATGAGCCCTCTATGGCCGCGACATATATTTATAATTATGTAAAAAAAGAAGTTTTATAAGTTTAGATAATATTTTAGATTTTTTAACATACCTTTCTTGCCTAATCTTTCAAAAGAGGTTCCTTTAAAAAAAGTCTTATACTCTTTATTGCTCATTTGTTCTAGTTCCGAATAAATTTGCTTTAGGTCACGATCAAAAAAAGAAACCAAAGAGCTCTCCTTGACTTGCCCCTCTACTTTTTGAAGGGCTTTATTATTCCAAGGACAAACCTCTTGACAAATATCACAACCAAAAACTTCATGACTTTCAGGAGGATATCCAGCTGGTGGTATAGCATCTTTAAAAAGCTCTATCGTAAAAGTACTAATGCATTTCTTCGTATCGATAGTACGAGTTTCGTTCATAATCGCATTCGTTGGACAAGCTTGCAGACAACGAGTACAACTTCCACAGTGATCAGTCTCAAGTGTTTTAGGTAAAAGATCCAATCTCTGATTTAAAAGCAATGAACCAATGATAGTGTAACTTCCATACTTTCTCGAGATAAGCATAGAGTTTTTCCCAAACCATCCCAAACCACTTCGGTAAGCAAGATCGCGCTCCAAAACAGGGTGAACATCTAGTGAAAACTGATACTCAAGATTTTTAATATCTTTTTGTAATATCCTAGCAAAATTATTTAATTTATCCTTAATCCAAAAATGATAATCCTGATCCTCAAAACCAACTGTATAAGAAGCAATCTTATTGCTTGGGTTGAGCTTCTCTATCGTTTTTTTTGAATCTCGGTAATCAAAAAGAAAAACCAGAGCACTTTGACATTGAGGAAAAATTTCTTTTAAATTTTTTCTTTTCTCTTTTCTTTCGTCAGCAAGATAATTCAGCGGACCATGACTTTTATGATCTATCCAGTTCAAATATGCTTGATAAGTTGTAGGTTCAAGTTTTTCTGTATAGGCCCAGTCAACAACTCTTGCATCGGCCATAAGTTTGGGGGAAAGACTAAAAAGCTGATTCATAAATCTGAAGTAAGGATTTCAATTGCACCTGTAGGACAAGATTCAACACACTCCATATCTTTAGTACATTCATGAGCTCTTTTCAAGTCAATAAACGTATTCTTTTGTTTATCATCAGATGTTTTCCATATTTCATGGGGACAAACATGAACGCAATTCTGGCAAGAAGCACAAACACTGGTATCTAAAATAATTCTTCCGTTTTCAATTTCAGCTTCTTGAAATTTAGATCCAGTTTTATTTTCAAAATCTTCTCTTGGAATATCTTTAATAATTTCAACTCTCAAAGAATTTGAAGTCCCTTGTTCAAAATACTTTCCATCACCATGAGTTATCACAATTTTATCGCCATTATAAACAAGCTTTTTCTCTTTTAATACATCAATCATTTGATGGTGAATAGCATTGAGATCTGCTTCGTTCTCCTCAAAGTAGAAAGGAGTAATCCCCCAATACAAACACATTTTTCTAATGACTTTTAAAGAATTTGTCACACCCAAAATTCTTTTTTGAGAACGAAAACGACTCATTTTCAAACAAGAGTTTCCAGACTCGGTAACGGAAAGTACCCACCTTGCATCTGTCTTTTCTGCAACAAGTGAAGCTGCTACTTGCAAGCTAGCAGAAATACTTCCTAAATCAATATATCTTAAGAGAGGTCTCTCTTTAGGCTTTTTTTCTGCTTCAAGTATAATGGCATCCATCATTTTTACAGCCTCTACAGGATAATCACCAGAAGCAGTTTCACCACTTAGCATAACTGCATCTGTTCCATCCCAAATTGCGTTTGCAACATCATTTGCCTCAGCTCTCGTTGGCCTTGAATTATTTGTCATACTCTCCAACATCTGTGTTGCGGTAATAACCGGAACACCTCTGTCGTTACAATGATTAATGATTTCTTTTTGAATCCCCGGAACAAGATGATTTCCAACTTCTACTCCCATATCACCACGTGCAATCATCACACAATCTGTCACTTTAATGATTTCGTGAATATTTTCTATTGCTTCAGGTTTTTCTATTTTTGAAACAATAGGCACATTCTTTTTAAGTTTATGAAGCAAATACTTCACTTCTAATATATCTTGTGCCGTTCGCACAAAACTTAAAGCAACATAATCTACATTTTGTTTAAGACCGAAAATTAAATCTTCTCTATCTTTTTGGGTAAAACTTGGTGCCGATATTTTAACATCAGGGAGATTAATCCCTTTATTGGATTTTAAAACTCCTCCAATGATCACTTTAATCTTTAAAACCTCACCATCTTTCTCAACTGCTTGAGCTTCTAAAAGTCCATCATCAAATAAGATTCTCGCACCGACATGAGCGTCATGGACAAGGTCTTTATAAATCGTTGGTATAAAACAATCACGGTATTGAGGATAATCGTTTTGAACATGACTTGGTCCAATAACCCATGTTTCATCTTGTTTAAGCTCTAAGTTTTCAGGAAGTTTATCAACTCGAATTTTTGGCCCTTGGAGATCACATAAAATGGCCACTTCATAACCTGTTTTTTTAGAAGCTTGTCTAATATTATGAATAACCTCAGTATGCCCCTCGTGAGTTCCATGACTCATATTTATCCTTGCGACATTAACTCCTGCAAGAATAAGTTCTTCAATTTTTTCTACAGAATTTGAGCTTGGCCCTAAAGTAGCAACTATCTTGGCCCTTCGGCTCATAGAGAACTCCTAGATTAGAAAATCAAAGAAAAATACAATAACTAAGCTCTATTAAGCTCATTATATTGTTTAATTTCATTTGTTCTTTCTTTATATACATCTTTTAATTGTTTAATTTGTTCTTCATATTGAGTCACAAGTCTTTGCTTTTCTAGCTCGCTAGCCATTTTTAATCGTTGAAACTCACGTGCCATAAACTTGTTGTTTTGATCAATAATATCCTGATAGCGATCCGCTTCTGACTTAAGTTTTTGTTCCATTGTAAACTGAATATCTTTGACTTTCTTTCTGTTGGCCAAAGTTTGTTCATTCATTTTTTCAGTGAAGTTTGCTTCTAAATTTCTAATTTTATCTTGTAAAGCATTTTGCTTTTCTTTACTGGCAGCTCGTTCTAAACGCACCTGATTGGCAGCAGACTCTTGAGCAGCTTTTCTTTGTCTTTCAATTTCAAAATTAGTTTTACGAATAATATCTTTAACAGTGTCATTAGAGTTTTGTTGCAAGAGTTTATTTTGAACATTTAAAGCATGAATTCTTTTTTCATAACCAGCTGTTAATTTTTCAATCTTTTCATTATAGACATCTTTAATAAAGGCATTTTGTTGTGAGTTTTGCTCATGCAGTCTTCGTTCAAGTTGTCTTTTATCTTCTAACATTGCTTCTCTTGTAACTTGAAAGTTTTGATCTGACTGCTCTTGGGCCCTTTCAAGGCTTATATTAAAGTTTTCTTTTAAAGCTTGAACTCTTTCATTGGCCTGTCTTTGAGCTGTTGCTGCTCTTTTTGCATTATTATCCTCAACATATTTCATCGCAACTTGGTGATCTTCAGAAAGTTTCGCTCTTTCTTGTTTATTTTCAACCCGTTGTTTACGGTTTTTTTCAGCAAACTCTGCTTCCATATCAGTAATTCTTTCACCTGTGGCGATATTATTTTCTCTTAATGTATTTTGATATGAGCTGACAGTATCATCTAATCTTTTTGAGTAGGTATCTTCGACCTCAAACCTTTCACGCATTTGCGTTTCACGCTGCTTATCAATTTGAGCCTTTAAACTGTCGCGATAATCTTGTTGAATTTTCTGCGTCTGTTTACCTTTAGAAATTTCTTTGGCCCTTTGTTTATATTCCAAATTTCTTAAGTCTTTATTAAATTTTGCTTGGGCATCTTCAAAGCGTTCGGTAAAAGCAATATTTTGCTTCCTATTACTTTCTTGGTGTGCATCTATTAGTTTATTTTCACGTTTGATTATTTCATTATCAACACGCTCATTAAGGTTGTTTGTTAACTTATTAAATTTTTCAGCTTGTTCATTCTTTCCAGCGATAAATCTATTATCTTGAATCTCCCTAGAGTCTCTTACATCCTTAAGCATATTTCTTTTCAAGAAATTTCTCTTTGCAAGTTCCTCTTCACGTATTTGATTCTTCTCTTTTTGAGCATTTTCTATGATAGCATTTTTTTCTGTTCGAAACTGTACATCAGACTCTTTTTTATCTTGAGAATTATTGGCCATGTACTCTTTTAAATCGCTATTAGCATTATCTCGAATATCTCTAACGGTTCTATCATAATCAGTTTTTAAAGCCTGACGAGCTTTTTCATTACCATCTTGAGTTTCTGATAAATTTTTTGAAAACGTTCCTTTCAATTCAGATAGCTTCTTGTTCCAATTCTTTAAATTTTCTCTTTTCTGCTGTGAGACTTCATCTTTATAATTTGTAATTGTATCCTCATAGAGATCACTCTTATCTTTTAGAGCTTGCTTTTGAGAAGTTTTCACTCTATCTAATGAGTCTACATAGTTATTTTCTAACTCTCTTAGTTGTTTTTTATGAGCTTTAGTTTGATTCTTTTCTCGCGTTTGATGAGCTTCTTTTAGACTCTCAAGTTCTGCTTTGTGACTTTCACGATTATCTTCAAGATTTCGACGATAAATCTCACTTTGACGATTTAATTTATTAGAAAAATCTATTCCATTCATTGATATCCTCTGCCACAGGCATAAGCCTTAATAAAGTATATCATTTTTTAAATGGGTTTTAATTGAGGTAAATAATGCCAACAATCAAAGAACCCGACTGTTGGCATCGTTTTTTATTACTTATTCAGTTCTTGATCAATAATCTCGGAAAAAACTTCAATGCCTTGAGCTCCTGCGATTAACTGTCCATTAACATAGAAAGTTGGTGTTGATTTTACTCCAATTTCTTTTCCTTCTTGTATATCTTTTTCAACTTGGCCAATATATTTATTTTGGTCGAGACATGTATTAAATTTTTCAGCATCAGCTCCCAACGACTTTGCTGTTTCCTTGAGCGCAGCTACACCTAGTTTACTTTGATCCGCAAACATTTTATCATGCATTTTCCAAAAAAGGTCAACACTTTGCTCATTCATACATAAAGCCGCGACAGCTGCTTTTTTTGCTTGAGAGTGAAAAGGCAAAGGATATTGTTTAAAGGCGATTAAAACTTTTTTTCCATATTTTTTCTTAATTTTTGTTAGCACTTTTGCACCTTGAGCACAAAATGGACATTGAAAGTCTGAAAACTCAATAATTGTAACTTTTGCATTTTTATTTCCATAAGTCGGCGCATTGCCAACCTTAACATCAAAAGTTGGTCGTGTTGGCTTTTGAAAATAAACTTCAATCCCTGTTTTTTTAGTTTTTTCCGCTATCCAAGACTTAAGAGCTTCATCTTTTTTCTGAAGGGCAAGATAGTTTTTTACACGCTCTTTTAATTGATCGTTAACCTGAGCTTTATCAATTTTACGCTCCTTAATAAAAGCCTCTATGTCTTTATCTGAAATTTTAATCTTCTCAGAAATATACTTAGTGAAGTACTGGTCAGCAGTCATTCCTTTTGCTTTTGGATCTTTTGCAATTAGTTTTTCTACCAATAATTGATTTAGACGATTAAATTTAATCTCAAAAATTTTCATTTCAGCTTCAAAAAGATCTGTTTCAATTCCAGAATAAAGCTCTTTTTCTGATATGGTAATATCCCCAGCTTTCGCGGCAACACCATCACCAACTGCCTTTCGATATTTATACTGAGGCTGTGAAGTTGCCTTAGAACAACTATAAAATAGGATAGAAAACAAACTCAACACCACTAATGATTTCAAACTCATAGTAAACTCCTTTTACAATCTTACTTGAATATAATACATGAATTTTTTTAAGCTGCCATCATTAATGGATCTTATTTAATTGAGTAATAAACTCTTGATAAGGAAGAGAATTTTTAAGCAGATTACTATGGCTTCCCTGGTCCATTATTTTGCCATCCTTCATGACGATAATTTTGTCAGCATGAACAATTGTTTCAATTCGATGAGCAACAATAAATGTCAAAGATTTCTCCTGAATCAATAAAACAAGTTTTCGTAAAGCTTCCTCTAAGTCAGAGTCAAGACCTGAAGAAATTTCATCAAAAAGAACAATGGGCTTGGCCAGATAACAGGATCTAAGGGCCGAAATCAACTGTTTTTGTCCAAGCGATAGCTCTTTAGGATTAATCTCATCATCTGGCCCAATTCCCCAGTTTTTTATATAAGGTAATTTTTTTTGAACATTTTCCCAAAAAATTTCAAACTTCTGTGAAAACTCATAACTCATCGTAATATTAAAGGCCAATGTAGAACTAAAAACATGGCTATCTTGGCTGACAATACTCACCTGTCCCTTATACTCAAGAAGTCGCTCAAGATTCTGTCCAGAGAAATTAATATTTTCTCCTTCCAAATTCTCAACTATAATACTTGAGTCATCACAAACAATATCTGTCGCTAAAATTTTCAACAAGGTTGATTTTCCACAACCAGACTGACCAACAATACCTATCAATTGACCTGGATAGCCTTCGACAAAAATATTTTCTAATTTAAAAGAATTAGAGCTTCCCTTATTAGCAGGATAAGAAAAAGAATCAACCTTAACTGAAAGTTTCTTTAATTTTATGCCTCTGCCTTTGCTATCAAAGTGGCTTTTGGGAAGAGTTTCTAGATCTCTGTTAAACTCTTCAATTCGAATAATTCCTGTCCTTGCTCTTTGAATACTAGAAATTTTTCCTGAAACTTCTTTTATGGGAGCAATTGATCTTTGGATAAGATCAACAATCGCTGCAATAACTGCCATTTCCACAATTTGGCTATAAGGAAAAATTAAAACTAATAAAGCTAATAAAATAGGGAACAAAGACTCTGCCACTGAAAAATAGCTTGCATCCCATACGTTTGCCTTCAATTGCTTACGTAAAAAGTCTTCAAAAGATTTGTATCCCTTCTTACTAGCATAATCATTATGTGGATGAAAAAAACTATAACGAAATCCTCCCGAAATATCCGCAATGGCCCTCGACATAATTCCTGTAGATTTTCTTACCTGCATATAAACTTGAACCATTTTTTTACTTCCAATCACTAAAGCAACGCAGGCCAAAACTTCAGCAACGATAAGGGCCACACCAGAAATAGTATTCAATTCGATAAAACCAATCAGGCAAGAAATAATAAAGGTAAAATCAATAAATATTTTAAAACTTCCCGTACTGACCATTTCAATCACAGCTTCGGTATCAGTTAAAATTCGAGAAAGAACCTCCCCCATCGGATATTTTTGATCACCATATTGACCTTTACCAGCGGTTTCAATAGAAAGCATCCAATCCTTATAACTTTTTGATCGAATGAAAGATAAAAGTTTTTGAACATATTTATTAACAGAGATTTGATAAATTATAGCAACAAGATATTCACCAATATAAAGATAGACTAATAAAATAATAGCATCCATGATGGCCCCACCACCGACAGAATAACTATCATAAAGTTTCTTAATAAGCTTAGGAGTTATAAAACCAAGATAAGATGAAATGACTAAAGAAAAAATAATAATTCCAATTAAAACTTTTTGATCTTTAAGATAAACATAACTATACCATTTGTTTTTTGAAGAACTCATCTATTCTTGTCTCCTTATTAAGTTTATCCTGCCTAAAGCCTTGATCAATAATACCTTCCTTTTTATCGACATAAATAATATACTCACACGCTTTTACCGTACTTAGTCGATGTGATGTTACAACAAAAGTTTTTGTTTTTAGTTTTTCATCATTTTGGAGTTTTTGAATAATTTGTGCTTCTAAAATGAGATCTACGGAAGAAAAAGGATCATCCCACAAAACAATTTCAACATCGGCAACTAAAGAACGAATAAGAGCAATCCTTTTAGCCTGTCCTCCTGAAACTCTTTTTCCATTCTCACCGAGTTCCATTTTTAACAGTGAGTCTAGGTCTGATGCCAATATATCAATTCCAAAAACTTTCAAATATTTTTTTGCAATTTCCATTCTTTGAGGTGTTCTGTCTAACCCCAAAAAAATATTATTTTCTAAAGTATCATTATAAAGGTAAGGCTCTTGGTGAATAAGGCTAAACTTTTTTTGCTTTAACTTTAACAACTCAGCATATTTTTCTAAAAGCCACGACTTCCCACTTCCCGTTTCTCCTATAATTACTGTCCAAGCATGCTCATCAAGCTTGAGTTGCACATCTTTTTTCCATAAGGGTAAAACAGGAGAAAAAGTCTCATTATTTATATCAAAAAACTTATCTTCAATTTTTGTATTTAAAGAGTCTATAAGTGACTTAATTCGGCTCCACCCTGCATATCCTTGACTCGTAACAATACCAATCCAAGACAAAAACATTAAAGGCTCTAAAATCAAAAATAAAAAAGAAGAAAAGAAAATAAGATCACTGGCAGGAAGTTGATCATGTTTAACTATTAAAGCAGCCCAAATTAAGGAGGCTCCAACACCTACTTTTACAATAGGAAAAGAAAAGGCCCTTCCCATAGTTGAAATGAAAAATGTTCTTAACTCTTTATCTGATTTTTCATTAAAATACTTATAGAAATCTTTTTCAGCATGATAATTTTGAATGGTTTTTTTGGCTTCATAACTTTCTAAAAGAAAATTCTGGACCTGTGCATATTCATCCATTTCTCGCTTTACATAAGGTTGAAAGAAATAAATTAAGCTAGAAAACACAACAACACACCCGATAAGAGGTGAAAAAGCTATTAAAAAATCAGAGTTAAACGAACTGATCTTAGGAATAAAAATTGAAGCTGCAATGAGGATATTACCAAACTGTAACAAGGCAAATCCTACAAATCCTCTAATTCTATTTAAGTCATTATAAAGCGTCTGAAAAAGCATTCCCTCATTATAATTTTTGTATGTTCTAGGAAAAGCATTTTCCATCCGATTGACAAGCTCCATTCTCAAGTTTTTTTGCTGAATTCTTGCAGGATAAAAAAATAACAAACGAGATAAAGTTCTAAAAAAAATAATATAAAGAGCTAATAAGAAAAAATCCCAAATATTTATTTCATTTAATCGTCCTGCAATGGCCAAATCACCTAAGTTTTTTGCAAGTGCCGGTATTTCACTGGAAAAATGATGAAGCATATATAAGCAGCCTAATGCTCCAATATAGTAGTACCAATACTCTAATGAATGCGCGACCAACCAAGGAAGAAATCGACGATGTAAACGATAATGCATTGAAAGAATTTAGCAGAATTCTTCTTAAACGACAAAACTAAATACTCAAATATTGACGTCTTAAAGAAAATTAGTTTTAATAAATCAACTTATGCGACCATAGCTCAGGTGGGAGAGCGCTACCTTGACATGGTAGAGGTCAGAGGTTCGATCCCTCTTGGTCGCACCATTTGTCAAACTATTCGAACCATTAGGTTCAAAAAAATTTCTCTTATTCCATATTGTAATTAATCATAACAGAATTTTCTACCGATCTTTTTATTCTCTTTTGGAGGATACTTGTTAAGTACTTCCATAAACATCTCCTAATAGCTTCCTGCCTTAATTATTATATCAAAAGGCAGTGCTAACCGGGTTGTTCATTAATTAGGGAAAAGTTGCCTCGTTGTAAGGGCTCACTCTAAAAGTCTAGTTCAATGAGCAAGCAACAGTCACAAATACATAGAATTTATGTCCATCTAGGGATGGCCTTTTTGTATTTCAAAAATGAAATATCTCTCAGATTCTTCAACTAAAAAAATGGCTTAACAATTCGTTTCTTATAACCTTTCCTATCTTTGCAAGGAAGGTTTTTTATGCAATTTCCAGTCGATCAAATTCAAAATATGATTTATGAGATTAGAGGCCAACGAGTAATGCTTGATAGCGACCTAGCTACACTTTATGGAGTTGAAACGAAGTATTTAAACAAACAAGTGAAAAGGAATTTTGAGCGTTTTCCAGATGACTTTATGTTTCAATTAACTGGGGAAGAATATGATTCTTTGAGGTTCCAATTTGGAACCTCAAAGGATGGAAAGGGTGGAAAGGGAGGAAGACGTTATCAACCCCTTGTTTTTACTGAGAATGGCGTGGCAATGCTCTCTGGTATTTTGAATAGCAAGCAAGCTGTTCAAGTGAATATTGCGATAATGAGGACTTTCACTAAACTCAGAAGCTTTCTTGCAATGGAAAACTCCGTAGAGGGACGAGTTGATAAACTTGAACAGGGCGCCCACAAGCTTTTTAAGATCGTATTTGAAAGGTTGGATGATATAGATGAAAAGATCAGTCCCAAACTTTCTCCAAATCGAAGAAAAATTGGCATCTCTAACGATTAATCTTTGCTGTGAGTTAGTCTCTGTGTAAAGGTTGTCAAAGATGGTAATCCTTGATGAACCTTAATGACTGCCATTTTCTTCACTGCAAAGGCAAATTCATCTCCAAGACCAAAGAAAAATATTGCAGATAAAATAATTCCAATAATTTTAGTCATAGTCGCCCCTCCTTTTTCAGTTTTCAAAAATACTAATTCTTTCAGATCAATTTGAGGTCGTCTCCAAACAATCTCGTATTCCTCAGAAATAGTATTTGGTCCGGCCATTGTCGCTTGAAGGGCACCATTAAAATTTTATTTTATATTGAAAACCACTTTTTTCACTAAAATGATCATAATAAAAATTAACTCCCTGAACCTTGAACTCTAGACTTCCTGTCACAATAGGAGCTAAATACATAACTTCATCTGAATAATCCCCAAAAGTTAGGTTTTTTAATTTAAAAACAAAATGATTGGCACGATCTTCAATATAATCAATGGATAAAAGGGCATCTTTTGTCTTTGAAACCAACTTACCTTGAGCCTTTGATTTTGGAGGTTCTTCTTCATCAAGATAACTCTCATACAGATAAGCTTCGCAAGGGCTCCCTGCAAGCAAACAGCAAAAAAAGAAAAAGAGGTATTTCATCAATAAAACTCCATCTTCACATTGCTATTATACATAATTTTCTAATCAAAAGAAAAATATGTAAAAAAAAAGCCCCTTAATTTTTAAGGGGCTTTTGAGTAAAAAAATCAAGTTATTTAACATTTAGGGTAAATGAACAAAAAATCGGAAGCATATAAGCGCGATTATTGTAGGAAGAAGAGCTGCTTTTAAAAGGCCTAACGGAGATATTCCCTCTTTACCAAAGTTTCCTTTTAAAATTCCAAAACCTGCTGGGTTAGGAGCATTAGCTATTACGGTTAAACCACCACCAGTCACAGCTCCGGCCACTAAATAATATTTTTGCTCATCACTAATTCCCTCAACAAGAGAACCTAGGTATGTCAGAGCCGCGTTATCAGTAATACCTGTTAAGGCCGTAGAACCTAAATATAATGGTAAGGTATCTAAGCTGGCCAATAAAGGCTGTAACCACCATTTTTGCAATGATCCTAAGGTAACTAGACCACCAAGAAAAAAACCGACTAATAAAGATTCTTTTAACTTTATTTCATCTTGGTACTCTTGGGTAACAGTTGTAAAACCTAAAAAGAAAAGGAACAGACCCAAAAAGACAACCATATGATGGGCCATATAAACGACTAAAGCTAAAAAAGCTAAATGAGTCGCCGTAATCCACCATGCAGGATGCATTTTATCTTCACTCTCTGCTCTTAAACTAAAATCACCTTGAAGCTCTTTTTTAAACATTGCAGTAATAAGAGTTGTTGCAATGAGAATAGCAATAACAGCTTTATAACCGAAGTGTCCCAACATATGAACCATTCCCCAGTCCCATGTACTTGCAACCATAAGCACAGGCGGAGCAGCAAAATGTGTCAAAGTTCCACCAATAGAGATATTCACAAATAATAGTCCAAGTGTAGCGTACTTAAACTTTAGCGACATATCAGGCTTAGAATAAAAGTTTTTTTGTAAAATCAAAGCCGTAACAGTCATGGCGGCTGGCTCAGTAATAAATGACCCCAAAATAGGTCCAATAATTAAGGCTGACATATAAAATGACATTTTTCCTGAAAGAGGAATAATTTTTGAGATCCCAACAATTATTTGCTCTGCAAACTTAATAACTGGTCTCGTACCGGCCATGGCCATAATCACAAAAACAAAGGCTGGCTCTACAAAGTTTTGTGACTCAAGATATGTTACTGGAGCAGCTGCACTTCCAAAAAATACAGCTAAAAAGACAATAAGAACTCCGGCCCAAATCCCAAAAACAGCTTCCACTTCGCCTAAAAAATGAAAGAACTCCGAAGTTGGAGAACCTTTTGGATACTTATGAGCTAAATACTCAAACTTCTTTACTAAAAATGTGTGAATAACAGCGACTGCAAACAAAACAGTACCTACCACTTGGACTGTTTGATCACTCATAATCTGGTTAATTGTCACATCCATAACCATTGAGAACCCCTTGACTAAAATTATTCTTTTTTTAATAGTTTAGACAATGATTTCAAATTTTCCTACACAAAAGATAAAAAAAAGCCACTTCATTATGAAGTGGCTTAAAAAATAGAAATATATACAGAAACTACATATCTTCTTTATCACCTATCGAGCTTACAGGACAGGCTTCTAACTGTTCAATGCAAAGTTCAATTTCATCTTCCGTCGTCGGTTGTTTTTGAACATAAGCATTTCCATCTTCGTCCTCGGCAAAAAAGTCCGGAGCACCATTATAACAAACATTGCATGCAATGCATCCTTCTCCATTTTCATCATCTGGGTCAGTACAAAAAAAACGCCCTTCAACATTTTTTGGGTGTTTCATCTCTATATTGGCCATCTATTGTCTCCTTAAATCAACAAACTTTAACTTTCATAGATAATTTATTAATATGGAGAGCAATATATCTTAAAAAGGAATGATTGTATATGAAAGAAAGGGCCATAAACTTAGCAAAACAATGGACTCAAAGCTCTTACCTAGACCAAGAAGACAGAAATGATATTCAACAACTTCTAGACGACCCTCAAAAAAATGAAAATGAAATCATTGAACGATTCTACCAAAACTTAGAATTTGGAACAGGTGGACTAAGAAATATCATTGGAATAGGATCAAATCGCATTAATAAATACAATATCCGAAAAGCGGCTCAGGCCATGGCCAATGTAGCTTTAGAGACTAACAGCTCTGAGCTTAAAGCATGTGTTTCATATGATAATAGAAAGTTTTCCAAAGAATTTGCAAAAGAGGTTGCAAGTGTTTTTGCCGCAAATGGTATTAAAGCCTTTATTTTTGATCAACTCACTCCAACACCAATGCTCTCTTACGCTGTAAGATACTACCAAGCTATCTGTGGAGCCATGATAACCGCTAGCCATAACCCAAAAGAATATAATGGTTTTAAGGCTTATTGGAGTGATGGAGCTCAAGTGACCCCTCCTCAAGATCAAAAGATTATTGATGCCTACAATAAAATAGAAGAATGGGAGCAAATAAAATCTCTAGACTTTGAAAAAGCACAAGCTCAAGGTTTAATTGAATGGATTAATGAAGACTGCAATGAAAGCTTTTACTCTTATATTGAAAATCATCTTCCTCAAAAAGAACTTTCATTAAAACACGGAGATAAAGTCCATTTTATTTACACTCCTTTGCACGGATGTGGCCATATTCCATGTGAAAAAATATCTAAAAGATTAGGTTATACTCGTTTTGAAATCGTTCAGTCTCAAGCTGTGTCTGATGCCAACTTTTCTACTCTCGCCACAACTCCTAACCCTGAAGACCCAAAGGCTTTAGAACTTGCTGTTGCCCTTATGAAAGAAGCCAATGCTGATGTTGCTTACGGAACTGACCCTGACTGTGATCGATTAGGAGTTGTTGTCAATCATAAAGGTATTGAGCACTTTCTCAATGGGAATCAAATTGCTCTTCTCATGCTTGATTATATTTTTACTCAACTCCAGCTACAAAATAAAATCCCACCTCACCCGATTGTTCTTAAAAGTATTGTAACGAGTCCTTTACAAGAAACAATTGCAAAAAGTTTTAAGGCTAAAGTAGTTGATACTCTTACTGGTTTTAAATGGATGGCTCACAAGTGGAAAGAACTTGAGGAGTCTCATGAAAACTATAGTTTTATTTTTGCTAGCGAGGAGTCTTTTGGTTATATGCCCTTTGATCACGTTAGAGATAAAGATGCAGTTGCAGCCATTGCCTTAATGAATGAAATAACCCTCCACTACAAACTTCAAAATAAAACATTGATTGATGCTCTTTATGATATATATGAAAAATATGGTTATGCTCAAGAAAGTTTAATTGCACTTAATTACAGTGGCTTAAGTGGAAAAGAAAAAATCACGAAGATTATGAACTATTTTAGGACTCACAAGCCGAGTTCCATTGCAAATAATAAGATAAAAATCTTTAAAGATTATTTAAGTCTAAAAGAAAAAGACATCAATACTGGTGAAGAAAAAAAGCTTACCATTCACCCAAGTAATGTCTTAGGATTTGAGTTTGAAAATGGAAATAAACTTTTCCTAAGACCATCTGGAACTGAGCCTAAAATAAAATTCTACACAATGGTTCAAGTTCAAACTGGCGACTTGAAAGAAAAGCAAAAGACGGCTCAAAAACAAATAAAGGATATAGAAGATTTTATCCTTAACACTATTGAGAGTATTTAATCCATGCAAAAAACAAAACTAGGAATCGTACTTGTAAGTGGAGGAATGGACTCTGTCACTTGTGCCGCCATTGCCGCTAATAAATGTGAAAATTTGGCATTTTTACACCTTCAATATGGCCAAAAAACGGCCAAAAAAGAACGAGAATGCTTTGAAAGAATTGCTGATTATTACAAAATCCCTGAGAAAAACAGACTTATTGTAGATATCAGCTTTCTGCAAAAAATTGGAGGCAGCTCCCTTACAGATCAACAAATTAAAATCTCAAAATTTCAAGAAAGTAACGATGAGATTCCAACCAGCTATGTTCCTTTTCGAAATGCTCATATTATTTCCACGGCCGTCTCATGGGCTGAAGTTATTCAGGCTACAGAAATCTATATTGGCGCCAACTACGAAGATTCTCCTGGATATCCTGACTGTAGACCAGAATACTATGAAACTTTTAATAAGTTGTTAAAAATTGGCACTAAAGAAGGCTTAATTTCAATAAAAACTCCTATTATAAATTTACAAAAAACTGATATAATACTTAAAGCTCAAGAGCTAAAGGCACCACTTGAATTAAGTTGGTCATGCTATGCAAGTGAAGATATTGCTTGTGGCCAATGTGATTCATGTGCTTTAAGGCTCAGAGCCTTTAAAAAGCTAAATTTAACTGACCCGATAAGGTATTCTAGGGAGTCATAAATAATGAGATTGTTTTTACTTATTTTACTATTCAGTTTTTTATCTAAAAGTTATGCTATAGAACTTAGTAAAGAGCGACAGTTTAAAATATTTAAAAATGACGCTTTATTAGAAGTTGATAGGCGTATACTCATTCATGATAAATTTAAAAAGTGTGTTAATAAAGCGAAAGTACA
>PAKC01000057.1 GCA_002706205.1 Halobacteriovoraceae bacterium | reverse complement strand
GTTGACTTTTCTCCTGATATTCAACTGAACAGCATCGTTGGAGAAAATAAAAGGTTTGATATTAATAATGTAAAAAAAGATGATATCAGCCTTATCCAAGAAATCGCCTACGAGCAATATATACAACAAGTTCCTCTTGAAAAAAGATCCACTGAGGTAAAGGATGTATATGAGAAAACTATTTTTTGGTTATCTGAGTTAAAAAACCAACCGAATTCTCTTGAAAATCGAAGCTCTGATCCGAAAGAAGTTTTGATATCCGCTGGATATGAAGTTTATGACAAAAGAGATAACGGCGGATGTCTTTGGGTTGTCTACCAAGAAGGTATTGAGGCAATTATAGATAATTTAAAAGAAAATGGTCATAATTTTGTTTTTACAGAAAATGGTAGCCGTACAACTAAGAAGCAACCTAGTTACTACATGAAGTCTTAATATTTAAAGGAAATAATATGGATAATAAATTAGTTTCTTCTCTTGGCAATTTGATAAAAAAACTAGAAGAAAATAAAGAAATGTTGTTAAAAGATCTCATCATAGCGAAAGTTACAGACCAAGAAGTGGCCAACAGTCTTGAAAAGGAAATTCAAAAAATAGAAGTATTCTTTGAAGATCTAATACAAGCCGATACAGAACAAAAACTTAAAACTGCTGTTAAAAAATTTCAAGATTCTATTAGATAGTTAGTCATAAATATAAGGCGTTAAATCTGAACTCCCTAACGGATGTGTTGTTGAGTCAAAAAACACAACTTTATGCTTAGGTAACATTCCCTTAATTCTAGCCGTTACATCCTCAATATCATCAATAAACGGAAAAATAGAAATCGCTATTACTTTTTTCTTACCGCTTTTTAAAGCGTCAATTATATGTTGGTCAAACGTTTCAGCAAATGAGTGTCCAAATACAACAACATCATTCTCAGAATTTCTTAATTTTCTTAAACAAAACATTAAATAATCAGAGCTTTTAATCTTACTTAATTTATAACTCGATTCTCCCTCACTTATAAATAAAGGCATCCCTCCATTTTCTATTTCTGAGTATACTTTTTCGAGTAATGCTTTTCCCTTTGAAATAATCTTATATGTATCACCATCATCTTCAAAAATATGAAGTCCTCCATGAAGATAATATATTGCTATCTTTGTAGATGATATATCTGTTTCAAATTCATCAAAATAACTTCCAGAGTTCCAAAAGTAATCAACAAACTTTTTGCGATCTTCCATTATTGCCCAATATGGAATTAGATCATAATTCGTTGTAAAAATCCTCTTATACTTTTTAAACTCTTTGTTAATTTTATCTAATATATCTAATCTATTTATATCACTGTATGGAGTATGAATACTTTGAACTGTACGAATAAGCGAACTTCGAACTTTTTTTTCAGATTTAACCAAGTCACTTTTAAATCCTAGCTGACCGTATATTTTCGAAACAATAGCGGATATTTTATAGTTATATAAAATATCCTCAAAATTTACTGTATTAAACTTTTGGAACATCCTCTTTTCTTCATCAGTATATTTCTCAGAAGCGATACTTAATAGCTTTGTATATGAAAAGTCTCTATCAATATTAACACTAAAACCATTGCCTAATAGTAAGTCACTCTTACTACCAATTTCTACGTCATCCCAACTCTTAAGGTTCAAAGACTTTCCTCCGCATAATAATTTATTCGTTATCTAGTTATTATCACATAAATCTTTAATGCCTTAAAGTCTCGAAGGAGAATAGGTATTTTTAACAACCCGACATGGCTGGTCAAGGATATCAAAGTATAGCTCAGAGTAAGAATCCAATAATGAAATAAAGCTAACAATTTTGAAAAACTTCCAATTTAGGACCTCGAGTTTCAGTCAAGGCTCAAGTCATATCTACAAATTCATTTATATACCACTTTGTAAGCTAAATTATAAAATTCTTTAACAGGTACATTGTGCATCTTAGAATAAGTTTTTTGTGCTCTTTCAAATAATTCAGGCGAACTCAGTGGATAATGTATAAACCAGTTATTCTTTTTATTAAGCTCCACTCCCACAACGAGAAACATACCATCGGATTTTTTGCAAAGTAATATTATTGATTCCTCTATAATTCTCATTCTTGACTCATGTACCTTATATGAAGAACCTGAGTAACTGCTATAACAAAAGATTTTACCTTTTGATAATTTTTCAAAATAGCTATTTAAGCGATCTCCGTTGAAGGTATCTGGACAAAGTGGAAAATAATTAACATCAAACATGTAAGTTGCACACCACAGAGTTTTAGATATATCTAACCCTGGTTCTCTTCCAAACCCAGCATCAAATTTATTAAGAGGCTTAAAGATTTTATTTTCATAAAATCGCCTATAGTTTATGCTATTCGGCTTAGAGCCAGTCCTCTTCTTAGTGGTTGGTGAAAACACCCTCAAGTTCATCCGATCTTTACAATTCTTAGCTTCCTCAGGAGTAACCGATCTCATCCACGTATAACTTGGAGAGAGTTCAAAAGAGTTTATTATTGAAGGGTTTTCTAAAAAAGCATCTATGCTCCCACAGAGATACTCTATCTTTGCTTTTGTTATAGGATTTTTCAGACTATTTTCTAATCTCGTTAGCCATCTAAGATTATCCGGACGATTATTTCGACAGTTTGTATCTATATGATCAACAACATGTTTCTCTGTGGGAGGTGGCCCGTGAAATGCCATCGCAACGATCCTATGAACTCTTTCATTGGATATCGTCAAATAAGGATGTGTTCTGTTTTCCTTTCCGAATGTCCAAATACAATCAAGGGGTCTTTTTCGTTTTTCAGCCTTTTTCTCCCGATAAATTGCTCCATTGTCTCTAACTCTATAAGTTTCGTCACGATATCTTACTATCGTTTCAACTTTAAAATCATTTAACATCATGCTTCTCCCTACTTGGGGCGAAGATTTTTCGCTCTTTTCCACTCCACTTCTCAAAGTTCATTTTGGGTTCAAGAAATCCGATTTTACCTACGACTCTTGGTAAAATAACGGTAGTTTTTCCTAAACCAAGATAGGTACCATCATTTCTATTACTGGTGTGGGTTACAATAATTTTTACGAAGTCAGTCTCTTCATTAAAATCAAAAATATGATCAAGTTGATGATTACTCACTACCTTAAAAGCGTTTTTCCATTGCTCACTGTTTTCTATGTAGTGCTTAGCAAATTTAAGAAAGGTTCTAAATGGTGGAAAGTCACTTTTATACAGTTGATCATTTGAAAACAATGCACTGTATACGGCTTCTCCAAGTTGATAAGAGTCTGGAAGACTATTAGAGATTCCCGCAAGTTTTCGTCTGCGGTTGTCGATCTCTACTTCGGGCACTAGGACAAATATCTTAGCTCTACTAATATTGGCTATATTGAATTTTTGATCGGCAATCATTACGTTTTTACTAGCATAACCTAAGTAGGCAGCCACCAACTCATGAGCATGTGAAGATTTAAGTTTTATTTTGTAGGTGTCTTGAGTCAACTGTCGCAATGATTCTGCACAGCTTTTAGAAATTTCTTGTTGCAACATAGCAACCTCCCATTAAAATACTGGACTTGAAAAATAGTTGTCGTGAGCGTTCATAACAACTAAGCCAGCGAATTAATAAAAGTTTCACTATGTTCTTAGTAAAAAAATATCGTCTTTTCGGGCGCTCACACCTGTGGCAAAAGTCGATTCCGTTTTTCTATTTATATTATTTCTGTTTTGATTTCAATGAAATATCAACCGAAATCATTAAAAGTTCTATTTTTCAATAGCTTATGACTTATACGATATGGCTATTGAAAGTTTTTATTAAGCCTGCTCTATGTTCAGCCATAGCTCGTTACGACAAGGAAAATAGAGTTTGGTTTGGTGATTTATTTTATAGGAAAATGAATCTGTGCTTAATATGGTATTTTAGCCTTGGAACAAGGCTCTATCTAAATAGAAGAGTAGAGCCTTTAAAAAAAGGAATACAATAACAACTAAGCCGTTTTAGTTGAATTTATTCCATGTTTTTTGCTAAACTAGCAACCGCCTTATTGTAACAATCTACAAAGTTTAAGTTTTCATAATACCCTAAAGTCACAGCATAAGACACGGTACTAATCCAAAGATTAATATGCTTTTGAGTTTCTGACCTGTCAGTTTCAAACTCTACATAATATGAACTATTTGCTGCGTAATCATTAATTAGATCGATATTCTTATTTATATACTCATTAATAAGCCTATTAGACTCCACCTGAGTCTCATAGCTTAAGCTCAGAGGATTATTACTTGTCTCAATTTTCACAGGATCAAACTCTTCAAACAATCCTTTAATTCTCAACCTTACACCTTCATCAATTCTCTTTTGAATAATCTCAGATTCTTTTTGAGGTTCAATTTTTACGGTGTTTCGAGAGTCGGTATTAGAATCTTCAATATTTTTTAATAAAAAAAGTAGGCCCCCAAAAACCAATACAAAAATCGAAATAATTAATAACATATTCCCTCCCAATATATTACCCATCTAGGGAGCAAACTTTATGCCATAAAGTAGGGTAAAAATGAGTGATAAATATCTGATATTTCTTGCTAAAATCGTTATTATTCCTAAGATGTACAATAAGAATACAAAAATGATTAAAATCACTGAATCTAAATTAAATAGAAAAAGGCACCATCACACTCTATTTTAATATTATTGCTTTTATCAATATCCTCTCTTTTGATCATGGATATTTAACCATTTAGCTTCAATTGGTAACCACAGATCATTTTCATAGAAAATCCACTGTTTTTGTTGCATAATGACATCTAATATTGACCAAGTTCTTGAGTTTATTAGACTTTATGGAGTTGTTTTGATTAAAAAGGTAGACACAGCGGATTCAAAATCCGCCGGTAGCAATACTGTGCGAGTTCAAGTCTCGCCCGGGCCACCATTTAAAACTAAATCATGACGACAGAAACATAGACTCTTCTACGACTCTACACACTTTATGGTGGAGCGCACTGCACTCAAGCCCTTAACGACAAAACCTATAACCGATAATTACGACAAACACTTAACTACACTTATTTTTTATATATAGCACTAACATTTTCGGGAGTCTTACACATATACACACAACACATACAGCTTAATAACATTTCTTACATTCTTCAGGGTTAAACTTTGAACATCTCATACATCCAAGTTGAACAAAGGTATCCCCTTCAAATTGATAACGCCCCTCTCCCCAAAATTCAATTTTTTCTTTTAAGCTAAATATTCGTACTGTTCCCCATATTGCACTTCCAGGATGAAAAGGAAATATTGCAAACTCCAAAAACCCGTCACCATCTAAGTCGGCTAAGTACTTTTGCTTTCTAATGCGCACAAATGGCACTTCACTCCAATATGCATCATCATCCCTACGAAGTTTTAATTTTTCAAAAATTCTTCCATTTTTATATCTGTGAAGCTCTTGATATCCGTACTCATATGGATCTTCTGAATTTTTATCTACTACAATAAATTCGATCATTAATTTTTCCGTTGAGTTTATTGTAATGTTATTTTTAGTACAAACGAGATCTCCAGCTGTATACTTAATTATATCTGAGTTTGTCTCACATCTAGTTTTATGGATTTTCGTAAAATAATCGTCGGGAGCTTTCTCTTGAAAAACTTTACTTTCATTCCCTTTTTTATGAGAGCAAGATTGAAACATGAACAACAAGAACAAAACGAACAAATTATTTTGATTTATTATAAAGTTTGAAAACCTTATCCGCATATTTTTCTCCATCACTGTCCCAAGAATGGTAGTACTTAACTCCTCCATAAATCCTATCTTTCATATTTGATTTTTTCCTCCATGGAGAAGTTGTGATTTTATATATTAACCANCTCGTTCCAGCGGCAATATTTGTATTTGCTTCCTTTGCTTCATCTTGAGTAATGTCAATATTTGCTTTTCTTATTTCATTTCCAAGTTTTTTAGCCAAAATTCTCATTGTTCTTTTTACAATTTGCATAAGTCCAGTGGCCGTACTTCCAGGCATCGTAGTTACAACTTCTTCTCTAAAACTTGATTCACAAGCTATTATTGCTTTAACTAACAAGGGATCTATGTCATCTTTAATTAGATTTTGGCCCTTCCAGTACTTTAACCAAAACTGAATAAGTTCATCATATTGCCCCTTATCCTGGAGGTAACCTTTTATTTGGTTTAACTTTTTATATTTATAATTGCTTTTGAGTTCTTCATAAATAAAATTTAGATTTGATCTATAGAGAAATTTTTCTTTCGATTTTGGATTTTTTCGACAATGTTCTTCAACAATATGTTTTGTACCATTTTTACTAATTCGTTGATGTCTTTTGACATGATGAAACCCAGGTTTACATTTCATTTAGTTTTTCCTTTAAGAATAACTCTAAGTTTGTAATCCATAATCCATCTCCACCTGGATATTTAGTATCAACTTGAGCAATGCACCACATCTCATCTGGCTTCAAAAACTTTACTGAATTCCAAAAACCCTTTTCAATTTTAGGAGCAGTAGAGGATTTTATTTCTATTGCAATCTTTCTTAGTCCTTTTTCAAGAACCAGGTCCACTTCATTTCCAGTAGAATCTCTATAAAAATATGCATCCCAACGAGGAAAAATATTAACTATATTTTCAATTGCATAAGACTCAAAAGAGTTCCCTACGACAGGGTGTCCGAGAAGAGAGTTAAAATCATCTATATTTAATAATGAATGTAGCAAGCCCGAATCTCTAATATAAATTTTAGGACTCTTAACGAGACGCTTCCCCTCATTCGTAAAAAATGGTCTTAAAGATCTAACAACAAAAGTTTCTTCCAAAATATCTATGTATGACTTTATAGTATGATGAGTTACATCTAGAGATTTTCCAAGTGTTGAGTAATTTGCGAGTTGACCATGACAATGTGCTAGCATTCTCCAAAAACGATCTAATGTTGTTGCTGGAATATTAAATCCTAATTGAGGTAAATCTCTTTCAAGGAATGTCCTTATATAATCTTCTCTCCACTCAGTTGATTCTTCTAAATCACTCTGAAGTAAAGAGTTTGGATATCCACCTTTAAACCAATGTTCTCTAGAGCTATATCCTTCATCGCAAATCTCAAGTAAATCAAAAGGTGTTATTTCAATATATGCTATTCTCCCGGCCAGTGTTTCACTACTTTGTTGAAGTAAATCTCTTGAGGCTGATCCTAAAATCAAAAACTGGGCATTTGTTCCTGCATCATCAATATAACCTCTTAAGGTACTAAAGATTTCAGGGAGTAATTGTATTTCATCAAAGCATATCAGCTTACCTTTGTTTTCTTGCAAGAAGAGTTCAACATCTTTTTCAACTTGTCTGCGCTGTGCAGGTTTTTCCAAATCAATAAACACAGAATTAGGATAATCTTCAAGGATCTCTCGAGCCAAAGTTGATTTACCCACTTGCCGAGCCCCTAATAAAGCTACCACTGGGTTATATTCTAATCTTTTAAGAACTTTATCTTTAATTCTTCGCTGTATTTTTTTTTGCATATTAGCAACTGTACTTCCAATATACAAAAAAGTCAAATTATACCTTATTTTCAATAACTTGCACTCTGCGACACTCCAAAAGGTAGCTGCAGAAGATTCAAAATCCGCCGGTAGCAATACTGTGCGAGTTCAAGTCTCGCCCGATCCACCATCTAAATACAGCTATAATCCACTTTAGCTATTTCTTATAATTTTTTACTTCGCGATAAAAATTCTCATGAACGCCAATCATAAGCAAAGTCCTAGAATCTTCATCCCACTCATAAGCTAGTAAAAATAATTGCGCTGATGACTTAAATTTATAGACAAATACGCCAATTAAATCACCTTTCTTTTCTTGGCCAATCGTTGGGTCTGCCACAATCTTCTTAATAGCTTCATCAAGATCCAGCTTCTGCTTTTTAGAAAGTTTCTTGATTTTTTTATTAAACAAATTTGTTTGAAATACACGAATCTTTTTCTTGGCCATAAAGCTTAAGTACCAAACTCATACTCTGAAACCAAGCCTGCATTTACCTCTTCTCTTGCTAGCAGAATATCTTTAATTTCATTAAATGACATATCTGGATTCTCTTCTGAGATTTTACCAATTTTAGTCCAAAACTCTATCTGAGATGATATAGATCGATTAAATGACTTAGAGTACACTTCCGCCTCATTTACTAAATCTTCTGATATTTTTACTGCTCTACTCATAATTCCTCCACAGGTTTCATTATAACACGAAAGGTTTCATTTTGAAACCAAAGTCGCGAATAAAAAAATATTACCTATGGCTGATATCAGCTACAGAAAATATCTAATATACTGGAATTACAATGGTCTACAAGGTAATCCACTTCGATTAATACTATAGCTTAAAATTGTTGCCAATAATCTTCTTTCTTTCTATTTTAGAAAAATTAAATGTTAAAAAGTAGCTTTTTAAAAGTTCAAAGTATGAGTCAAGGTTTAACTTTCTTTTTGATTTCATCAATAACCTCCCATTCATCAAATAAATCTGCATACTTTTTTATTTGCTCCCAATTAAGTTGATCTTGAGAACTTATTAAGAATTGAATATCTGCCTTGTCTTGAAACTCTCGAGTTACATCATTTTTGTAAGCTTGAATTTTAAGTCCAATCAAATCTTCGGCCCGAACAAAATTAATGCCTTCAGGCCCATTTCCATTTGAAAATTTCAAGATATCTCGAGAAATAGGTCGCCTTGCAATTAGTAAGTCAACATAGCCCATACCAGAAAATTGCAGAACCTCTTCAGATTTATTTTGTAGGCTAAATCCGCTCTTTAAAAAAATCTCCTCTATTTGCTCTTTATCTTCTTCATACACTAACAAATCCACATCAACCGTTGCCCTGGTCGAGCCATAACATGCAAGTCCAAGCCCTCCAATCAATGCATGGTCAATTGAATTGCCTGACAATAAATTATGTACAAATTTAAGGGTATTTCTTAAGTCCATATCATTATAATACCCTACTTAAAAACTATTCACAATGAGGACTGACTTTAGACAAAATAACCGAATAAGTACCTCAAATTATGAAATTTCTACCAAAGCCACCATTATTCAATTCTTTGTTTTTTTAACGATGTATTTGAAATAGTTTAACTCAGAAAGCCAGATAAGTTTTTCTCGAGCAGATAAGCTTTCAAAGTTGGTGTGCCCATCAAAATCTTCTTTATCGATATTTTCGAGGGATTTGCGAAAGTCTTCTAGCTTTATTTCTTTATCACTGTTTTTCGTCATCCAAAATCCTTTTTTGAAGCTCTTTAATATCTGATAGATCTTTATCCCTCATCGGATTAACCCTCAACTTGAGTTCCACCAATTTTTTCTTAGTAAGAACCTTTATCTTCTGCCCCCCAATATCCATTTCTTCAAAATCATTTTTTAAAGACTCATAACTCAGTTCACTTGAAAGAAAAAAATCAACCTGTCTAATTGGACTTTGGGGGTCAACAAAAGTGAAGACCAATGCATTTTTCTCCTCACACATAATTTTTATTTTTTCTGTGTCCAAAAGTGACTCAGGAGAGACAGGAAGCCTAGGCTCCAGACTTAAATCTTTCATAGCTTCAAGAAATCTCTCAACATTTTCCTTTTCTAGAGATACGGCTGCGTCCAAATCCATCGTAAGTCTTTCAACCCCTTGCAATACAACAGCCACTCCTCCGGCAATGATATAATCTACTCCCTTAGAATTAAGTACATTGACTATTTCCAATAAAGAATTTTTCTGATCACTCATATACTAATTTTAGTTCAAATGATTAAATTTCACAATCTAAGATTAACTTAACACATGTCAACTAGCTAAAATTATTAAAATAATGCCTAAATTCGTGGTTACAGAAGATTCAAAATCCGCCGGTAGCAATACTGTGCGAGTTCAAGTCTCGCCCGGGCCACCAATATCAAAAAAAACTTTATCAAAAATTAATAAAATCACTTAGAAAATCTTAAAGCCACATCCCCAAAGTCACTAAAAATGCCATCAACTTCAAGTTGCTTGTAAAAGAAGTTAAAAAATTCTTTGGATGAACGAAAACCTTTTGGTAATTGATCAACTCGATGAGTATAAGGATGAATTTTAAGGCCATATTTTTTTGCGTAGCTCACAAGCTTTGTGGGAATAGGTCTATCAGTATTATCGAGACTATAAAGTTGTTTGGTATAAGGGCCGATCCCGTTTACGTAACTAGCAATCTCTTTAATCCCTTCTTCGGTTTGTAATGATGAATAATCCCATGAGCTTTCTTCCCAGCTATTTTGAGCAATAAGTGCAATTAAAGGCATTTTTGCACCTAACTTCTGCCTTAGCCTTTTTAAAGTCGGAGGATAAAAACATTGTACGTATATGGGAGCATCTTGTTTATTATATCCATACTGAGTCAAAACTTTTAAAACAATTTTAGCAATATCCTTTCCATGCTTTTGATGAAACTCAGGCTTTTTAAGCTCTGGGTATATCCCTACTTTTTTACCTGTCGTTTTATTTAACCCTTGTACAAGCTCAATAAACTCAACCAAAGTGGGAACTTCAAAATGGGAATCAGCTAAGGGGAAACGTTTTTTAAAAACTTTCTTTTTCGTTTTCAATGATATCCGCTCATGGACATTCAAAGTTTTGATTTCAGAGAGAGTAAAGTCCACGGCATAAAAACGACCATTCTTTCTTTTTTTTCGAGGAAATTTTTGACTCACATCAGTTGTGGTATCAAGATGAATGTCATGCAAAACAATAGGATGGTTATCCTTAGTTAAAACAATATCAGGCTCAATATAGTCCACCCCCCATGCATGGGCCATGGCCACTCCTTCTAAAGTATGTTCAGGTAAATAACCAGAAGCTCCCCGATGAGCAACAACCACCTTCTGAGTGTCATGGGCACAAGACATAAATATAAGTAAAAGAAAAAATAATGGCATCGCTTCTCCCTTAATCCCTTTCATGTAAAAACAGGTGGTTAAAATCCTAAACAAGAGCTCTACAACTCTTTACTCCCACCATAAAAAGTTAGTTTTAAGCTATAATACACTAAAGGTTTAGGCTATGAAAAAAGGTAAAATACTCTACGACTCTTATTGCAAAGTATGTAACTTAGAGATTGAACATTACAAAAAAATTGATGAGAACAATTTTTTTGAATATGTTGATATCATGGGTGAAGGCTTTGAAGCAAAAGCCTATAATCTTAAAACTGAACAAGTGCATAAATATTTTCATGTGATCAACAATGAAAACCAAATTTTAATTGGTGTTGATGCTTTTGCTTATATTTGGAATCAGCTAGATACTTTCCCAATACTCCAAAGGATGTATCACAATAAAATTGGCAATTTGATTCTCAACCTTGGTTACAAATTTTTTGTTCGCTTTAGGAAATACCTCCCCAGAAAAAAGTGTGATGATAATTATTGTAATATTTAAACTATAAACGGAAACAAAATGAGTGAAGACTTAAAAGTTAACCAACAAAAAAAAATAATCAACAATCTTGTCGAAAAGCTCGCCCAAGAGTCAACAGAGCTTTACTACACAGATTCAATGACAATTTGTAATCTTGTGGTTGAAAAGATCCAAGCTCCCAAAAACAACTTAACTAAAACAGAATACGACTTGGTTAAAAACCTTACTCGCAATGATATTCAAATCCTCCTGAGCTATAACTCAAATTGTTGTTAGATCATCATGAAAAAAATAAATAAGATCAAAAGTAATCTTTTTTCACGCCAACTAAGTATGGCAAAAATTGCTTTTAAAAGTGGAAAAGACTTCTATTTTTCTAAAGATGAGGATCTCAAGGCAAGACTTAAAGACGGATTTGAAAAACATGCCCAGTTCATCACAAGTGAATTAGGAATAATGAAAGGCTCTTTTATGAAAGCCGGCCAAATGCTTTCAGTTTACGGCGCTTCATTCTTATCACCTAAAGCACAAGAAATTTTACAATCACTTCAAAACCAAACAAGTTATTTAGATTGGAAAGAAATCTCAAAACAAATTCCCTCTCATTGGAAAGAAGAACTTGAGATCTCACCAACTCCCCTCGCTGCTGCAAGCTTAGGCCAAGTCCATAAAGCTGTCGATAAAGATGGGAATTTATTGGCGATAAAAATTCAGTATAAAGGAGTAAAAAAAGCCATTAAAAATGATATTAAGGCACTAAGATTTTTATTAAAAAGCTTATCCTTACTTCCGACAGAACTTGATACGAAAGATTTATTTTCTGAAATTCAGACCATGCTCGAAGCTGAAACGGACTATTTACGAGAAGCTCAATTGACAAAAGACTTTAATCAAAAGCTCAATCATTACCCTGAATATCATATTACCAAAGTCATTGATCAATACAGTAATGATAATATTATGACGACTCAGTTTATAGAGGGCACACCTCTTAATGAAATTGATAAACTTAACTTGACCCAAGAGGATAAAAATAAGTTAGGCATAAGTTTTTTTAAACTTTTATTCATTGAGCTTTTTGAGTTAGAACAACTTCAGACAGATGTTCATCTTGGTAACTATCTTATTATGAACTCACCTGAAAAAGGATATCATTGGGGACTGATAGACTTTGGAGCATCAAAGATTCCTCCCAAAAGCTTTATTCATCCCTACCAAGGAATGATCAAAGCTCTCATCCAACAAGATAAGAAAAAATTCTTAGATATTATGTTTCAAATGAATTACCTTTCTCATAAACAAAAAACGAATACTGACCTTTTATGGAAATACGCCAAACTGATGGGAGAACCTTTTCTTCATGAATCCTATCATTGGGGAAACTCTTCACTTTCAGATGATATTCTAAAGCTCCTTCCCAGCGTCATCAAAGAAATATCTATTGGGAAACCTCCCAAACATGCTGTTTTTATCGACCGAAAAATTGCAGGAGTTTATTTTGTTTTAAAAAAGCTTGAGGCAAAGTTTGATGTAAACGAAGTTGTAAGACCGTTTATACATACGAGATCTGCTTTCAACAAACAAACAGAAGTTTAATTTTTTGACTAAGTAGAAGACTCATTCTTCTTTTCGATAGAACTTCCAATAACCAAAGCAGCACCGATTAATGTTAGCTCTTTAATTAAATATTGTCCCTGAATTGTTGGAGTAAAAATACTTCCATCAAAACACTCAGAATAATGATAAACCATGGCCAAAAAACTCCCAGGAACTCTAATAAAAAGTAAAAAAATCGCCAAACGATGCCACTTTTTAATAATTAATGAAAGCCCAATTAAAATTTCCCATACACCTAAAGTTGGGACCACCCATGAAGGATCAAACCAATAAACAGATTTGGCCATAATAGAGCTTGCGGATTTTTCACCTAAGAGTTTAAGCAGACCAAACCAAATAAAATATCCACCTAATAACATGAGCTCAACTGTTTCACCATATCGCTTCATGAAGGTAATTATTTTTTTATCATAAGCATGAAAGTTTTTTTAGCAAATTTAGCCTCAAATAATAGGTTTATAAAATATCATATAATATCAATGATACTTTATAAACCCTTCTCATTCATTTATTTTCAAACGAATGCTCTGTGTTAGTTTTCGTTGTCTCCAAGTCATCATTGGTATCTGCACCATGCTCCAAAACCTCATCTTTTAAAAAGTCATTTTCTTTTTCAATCGCCTCTTTGACTCTCCTATTTTCTTTTGTATAGTCTCGAACAGATTCCATATCCATATTTCCTCCTCTATCTTGTTTAATCATATTTTATGTAAAGAACACTTTAAGTAATTGAATCTGGGTTTAAGTTTTTGTCTAAAAATCTTCACAATAAGTAAAAACTTATTCTATTAAGACTTTTGTTTTTAACTGTATGCTAAGTTGTAGAAGAGTTATTTTTTAACTAAGATAAATAAAATGGAGAATATTATGAGTTATAAAGATTTAATCTTTACTTCATCTTATATTAATGGTGAATGGAAACAAATAGGTCAAAAAAAATTTTCTGTAATAAATCCTTTTAATCAAAAAGAAATTGTTCAAGTCGATGATGGTGGAGCTGAAGCCATAAAAAAAGCAATTGATTCAGCTCAAAGTGCCTTTCCAAAATGGAGAGATCTCTTAGCTAAAGAAAGATCTGAGATTTTAGAAAAATGGTACGATCTCATTCAACAACACAAATCAGAAATTGCCACAATAATGACTCTAGAAAGTGGTAAGCCTATCAATGAAAGCAAAGGCGAAGTCGATTATGCTGCCTCATTTGCAAAATGGTTTGCAGAAGAAGCTAAACGTGTTTATGGTGATATTATACCGACACATGCCCATAAAAAAAGAATTGCAGTCCTCAAACAGCCTATTGGAGTTGTTGGGGCCATTACGCCGTGGAACTTTCCTTTGGCGATGATTACTCGAAAAGTTTCTCCTGCCTTAGCAGCTGGATGCACGGTCGTTATTAAACCCACTAAAGAGAGTCCCTTGTGTGCACTTTTACTTGCTCATCTTGCACAAAAAGCTGGTTTTCCAGCAGGTGTTTTGAATATTGCTGTTGGCTCAAATTCTAAAGAAATGGGAAAAGCTCTATGTGAGAGTCCTCTTGTCAAAAAGATTTCTTTTACCGGCTCAACCGAAGTTGGTAAAGCTTTGATGGCACAAAGCTCTCAAACGTTAAAAAAAATGAGTCTTGAACTAGGAGGAAATGCTCCTTTTATTGTCTTTGAAGATGCTGATGTGGATCTCGCTGTCAAAGGTGCTATTGCAGCTAAGTTTAGAAACTCTGGCCAAACTTGTGTTTGTGTTAATCGCTTTCTCATTCATCAAGACATTTATGATCAATTCAGTGAAAAGCTTCTTAAAGAAATACAAAAATTAAAAATGGGTAATGGACTTGAATCTGAAAATCATATTGGTCCTTTAATCAATTCAAAAGCCGTAGAAAAAGTAAAAAGTCTCATCCAAGATGCCAAAGAAAAAGGAGCAAAAATAACTTATGGTGGAAATAGTTTAGAGGGAAATTTCTTTGAACCAACATTAATTACAAATGCTAACTCAGATATGCAGTTTTCAAATGAAGAAATATTTGGCCCTGTAGCTGCTTTGTATAAATTCAAATCACTAGAGCAGGCTCTAGATATGGCCAATGATACAATTTATGGATTGGCTGCTTATTTCTATTCTAAAGATATTAATCGTTGCTGGAAAGTAAGTGAAGAACTTGAATACGGTATGGTGGGAATTAATACTGGACTTATTTCAACTGAAGTTGCTCCTTTTGGTGGAATTAAAGCTTCAGGGATGGGGCGTGAAGGCTCCAAATATGGTATTGAAGAATATTTAGAAATAAAATACCTCTGCTATGGCAATATCCAATAAAAAAGCCCCAATATAAACTGGGGCTTCTTTTCTATTTTTACTTGTACTTTTCTCTTAAAGAACGAAAACTTTTTTGGCCTTATGCTCTCTTAAAATTTTTTCAACTAACTTTAGTTTTTCTTTTTTTATTCTGGCCCTAATAACAGCTGCTTGATTCTTCATATCCTCTTTAGTCAAATCAACAGTATTTTCTTTAAGAATGAGAAAAATTGTTACAGCTAAAATAAGCCCCAATAATAGGCCATAGAGTGAAAAACTTAGCATGGTAAAAGAGACCATAGCTTGAGCATTCGCCTCTGCTGAAAATGAAATAAGATAATAAAGAACAGCACCAATACCAAAACCTAAAAGGGCGCCAATTATGCCCACTTTAATCGTGTTTTGAAGTAAAAGATGTCCAATACTTTTTCCTTCCCACAAAAATCTTAGTTGACTTTTTTTTAATACCTCTAATGACTCTTGATCTTCAGTCTTACTTGAAATTTCCTGATAAGCTTTATTCGCTTCTTTTTCTGTATCGAATGTTGCATTAATTCCAACTAACATCATAACTCCTTTTTGATTCTATAATAAAAAAAAAGCGAGTTCATTACTTGAAGCAAATAAGGAAAATTTTTTTAAAAATCTTCACATTTTCGAACTTAATAGCGAAATTCGAGATATCAACAATTTAGCGCGACGATTAAAATAGAGGATAAAAAACTTTAGAAAACCTTGAATAGTCCTCAAACTGTGGCATATGCCCCAACTCTTGTAATTCAATAAGTTTTATATGAGATGAGTTTAAAGCTTTTACTTCCCTTCCAAGATTTTGATATTGCCCCAACTTTCGTTTTACTCCTTGCTTTTTCCAAGCTCGACCTGGACCTGTTCGATCTCGAGTTCCCAAAATTAAATAAAGCTTAATATCTAAATTTTTTAAATGATTTTTAATCGGGTTAGTAAAAATAGGGCCATAAGTTAAAGCATTATTCCATGCAATTAATTTCCAATCCTCACTATTTCTCCATCCTTTGAAGGGAGTGAGAAGTTTTTCATAAGATTCATTCCACTTTCCATCGTAGTAATTCTTTCTTTGATATTTTCGAAAATCCTTCACAGTTTTTTTAAGTTCTTTTTTATAAAAAAACTCAGGATCTTTATATTCTACATATTCAAGATAATCCTCTAATCCGATTGGATTTATTAAGACTAACTTACTTACTCTCTTACTCATTGAGCTCATGTGAGTCGCCAACATCCCTCCCATCGAATGGCCTACTAAGACAAAGTTTTGCACTTTTAACTTATCTAATAAAGCAAATGTATTGGCGGCCATCTGTTGAAAGCTATATTGGTAATAATTAGGCTTAGAGCTTTTACCAAATCCTATCTGATCAGGAATAATCACCCGATAACCTTTTGAGACTAATTCCTTCGCAATTTTTCCCCAATAAAAGCCAGAAAAATTTTTACCATGCAACAAAATTGCAACCTTACTAGATTTTTTAGGTCCTATATCACCATAGGCCATCTTTAAATTTTGATTTTGTGAATTCAATTTAAAATAGGAAACATTAAAAGGATAATCATATTGTGACAAATTTTTATCAAAATGATACTCGGCCCCCTTCTTAGAAGCACAACTAAAGCTAAGTATTAATAACAAAGTTAGCATGAATTTATTTTGCCAATAATGCATTTTATTCTCCTCTTTCAAATGTCTAAATGTTTAATTTTCTAAACAAACTCTAATTCAAAGCAACAAGATTCTTGTTTTATTCACCTTTAGGATAAAAGCATAACAAAAGGAGTAAAAAATGAAAAAGTTAAAAAACAAAACAATTGCTGTTCTGGCCACAGATGGTTTCGAACATTCTGAACTGACCGAACCTGTCCAAGCCTTTAAGGATGCGGGTGCAAAGGTTCATATCCTGTCTCCTTCCAAAAAAGAAATTAAGTCCTGGAGCCATGGACAGTGGAAGGAAAATATAGATGTAGATAAAGATATTAGCAAGGCTTCTAGTGAAGATTATCATGGTCTACTTATCCCCGGAGGCGTTATTAATCCAGATATCTTAAGAAAGAATAAACAAGCAGTAGACTTTGTTAAGTCTTTTAATACGGGCAAAACCAGAAAGCCTATTGCAGCAATATGTCATGGTCCTTGGATGCTGGTTGAGGCTGGTATCGCCGAAGGTAAAACAATGACATCCTATGAATCCATTAAAACGGATATTATTAATGCCGGAGCTAAATGGGTGGACAAAGAAGTTGTTTGCGATAACGGCATCGTCACCAGTAGAAGTCCAAATGATATGAATGCTTTTATTTCCAAAGCAATTGAAGAATTTGCTGAAGGTGATCATATTAAGCGAAGGTAAAAATGTCCTAGATTTTAGATGCACGGCCTTGGCCTTAACAAGGCCGTGATGGTAAAATTCCTTTTGAGAGGAGATTTTATGGGATATCTTAAAAATGGAGAATGGATTACAGATATAGTAAATCCAGAAACTGAAGATGGTGAATTTCATAGACAACAACAATTTTTTAGAGATAATTTAGGCACAAAATATAAGGCTCAGAAAGAGAGGTATCATCTCTATGTCAGTCTTGCCTGCCCTTGGGCCCATAGAACTCTTATTATGAGAAAATTAAAAAAGCTTGATCAATTCATCGATATCTCTATCGTTCATCCGCATATGCTCGATCATGGCTGGAGCTTTGATCAAGATATGCCAGAGGCTACTGGAGATAAAAAATACAAATTGAATTTTTTAAAAGACCTTTATACAAAGGCAAAAAAAGATTTCACGGGTAGAGTCACTGTCCCCGTTTTGTTTGATTTAGAAAGACAAGAAATCGTTAATAATGAATCTGCGGACATCATGCGAATTTTTAACTCAGAATTTAATGAATTAACTGAAGTCAAAACTGATTATTATCCGAAACACTTAAGAGCTGAGATTGATCAAATCAATGAAGAGGTCTATCACAATATCAATAATGGGGTTTACAAGACAGGCTTTGCTAGGAAGCAAAAAGCTTACGAAAAAAACTTTCTAAAACTTTTTAAATCCTTAGATCATATTAATAATCATTTAAAAAACAAAGAATACCTTGTGGGTGATCAACTCACCGAAGCAGATATCCGTCTCTTCACAACCTTAATTCGCTTTGACTGTGTCTATTTTGTTCATTTTAAATGTAATAAAAAAATGATTAAGGACTACTCAGAGCTCAATAGATATTTAAAAAATTTATACGCCATACCTGCTTTTAGAGATACAACTCATTTTAATCATATTAAAGAACATTATTATTTTAGTCATCAATCACTAAATCCTTTTCAAATTGTTCCCCTTGGACCTGAGCTGGATAATTTAAACTCTTGATGTCGTAGTCATTGTTTTTATAAAGCTTATTGACTTCTCAAGCCAACTTCAACTTCTTGCTTTCTATCAATAATATTTAGACTTATTATTTCATGGCGCTTTAATTCTTCTTTAATAGGCTTAATTAAAGATTCATTTATATTTATTGCCATCAGTATTGTATCAGAGTCTTTATCATCGTCGGTAAAAAGTACCGAATGTACCAAGTATTTTCTTCCAATAAAATAGCCTAAAATCAAAAAGAGAAAACCAAAGAGGGAAACTTCAATAAAAAGCTCATTTAGACTTGTTTTCTGAAGAATCTCGCTCCATGAAACAGAAGCTTGCATAAAAAGTTTCAAGTAATACACAATCCCTCCAACTATAAAGCCAATCGGTAAAAAGCCAAGGGCCAGTATTGGACCTTTGGAATGCCTTTTTAATTTCAACCCTATATTCCTTTTATTTGACTCAAGATAGTCAATCTCTGATCTTTTGACACCCAAAGCACGAATTTTGTTTTTAATTTTTTTAAAGTCCAACTTTGACTCTAAGCCAATTTTCATAATATATCTTTTCATTTTACAGACCCTCCTTGCTAACTTTTTACCACCACTTCATCATCATAAAATGATTAAAATTTTGTTTTATCATCCACCTCTTTTGCAAAATGCAAGATGACTGAAATAATAAAACCTACTAAAAAAATAAAAAATAAGACTTGTGCAATACTAGCACTTGCAGCTGCAACACCGCCAAAACCTAATATCGCAGCAATTAAAGCAATAATGAAAAAAATAGCTGCCCAATACAACATAGCTCCTCCTTTGTTCATAATTAGTTTATAGGAGGTTTTATCAAAATTCCTTGGCGCATCGTTTAGAAAATGTGTAAAAAATAACACATTCTAAGAATATTTGATTTTTTTTGACATGCTTAAGACGTAAGATAAAAAAGAGAGTGAGAAATCACTCTCTTTTAAAGTTTTATTTTTTTAAAGGACCAATTAAAGGACGAAATAGCCGTAACATTTTTCTTTTTAAAATTGTATATTCCGCTTGCCAACGGCTTTTAAGATCATATTCATCTTTTTGAAGATCTTTTTCATATGGGCGTAAAATATATTTATTTGTAAAACTAATATCATATTGATTTTCAGGATTCATCTTACTCAACTCATGCATCCAAGTTCCAAGCTCAACAGCTTTGTCAAAAATAGATGGGTCCATGATATAGGGTTTCACACCTTCACTACTTGCAACTAAAACAACAGGTGCGACATGATAAGTCCATCCCCATGAATGCCCTTCAAGTTGTATGTTTTCACTTTCAACGAAAGCCTTACCTGAGTTTACACACAACAAATCCATAATCAAGGCCATTTTATGAGCACGAGATTCACAACCATTTCCATATTCCTCATGGGCCAACGTTCTTTTATGGGCACGCAAAATATTAAAGATCTCTTGAGCTTGTGCCTCACTTAAAACACTTAAAGAGACATTATGCTTGACTGCGTGTTTATAGATTTGAGTATCACTTAAGTCTTCATTTTCTAATTCTACCTGTCGATAATTAATCAGCCCCTTCTGGCAGTTATTTTTAATTTTTTCTGCGGTGATATTTGCAGTTGTTTCACGCCAGCTATCAAAGTCATCCTGTTCTAAGTCGTAGTCTTCCCATTTAATCAAACCTCGTTTGATCATTGACTCCATTTGATTAATTTTATAGCTCATGTCTGCTTGTTCGTGTTCTGATTCTACTTGGGATAGAAGTTTTGAAAATTTGCTATGAGACTCTACTAAAGCCGTTTGTGCACTTGAGGATATTGAAAAGCCCATTAATAATAAAAAAAGAGGAAATTGTTTCATTTTAGCTCACTGGTTCTGTGTTTAATTAATAAAATGTATTTACATGAAAGATGCCCCACAAACAACGCGGCGTGTAAAAAATTCTAATAAAGCATATTAGCTAAAGATGAACAGCTAATATATGATAAGAGAGGTAAAACTATTTATGAGATGGTAACGAGAAAAAATGTTCAATATTGATGAAATTATAAGCTATTTTGTTATTTTATGGGCCGTTATTGATCCCATAGGAACTGTTCCCGTTTTTTTAGCGGTAACCAAAAACTACGAAGAAAGTGAAAAGAAAAAAATTGCTCGCTTCTCCTCACTAATAGCTTTTTTCATCTTATTGTTCTTTATGATTGTCGGTGAAATTCTTTTAAGAAGGGTTGGTGTCCCCTTAGCCGCTTTTCAAACATCTGGAGGAATCATTCTATTTCTCTTTGCTTTAAATATGATTTTCGGAGACAGTAAGCCAGAAGAAGAAATTCAACTTGTAAAAAAAACCGGTCAAGAAACGGCCATCTTTCCACTGGCCATACCTTCAATCGCTGGACCAGGAGCTATTTTAGCCGTCGTTTTATTAGCAGATAGCACTCGAAGTTCTCTCAAAGGCCAAACACTAATAGCGAGCGTGATGTGTCTTATTTTGTTTATAAACTATGTCCTAATGCGTCTGTCAGGTAGAGTTCACAAAAAGATCGGAGACTCAGGCGCCATTGTCATAAGTAAAGTTATGGGACTAATCCTCGCTTCAATCGCCGCCAACAATATTTTATTAGGGATTAAGGACTTTTTTAAAATACTGTAATGATTAGACTATAATTTTTTCACCACCACTGCGCGGCGCACAACTTATATGCTATAAATTAATTTCATACTCAAGGAGGCCCATAAGTGGTTGAAACTCTAATAGATGAATTAAGCACTATTTTGGCCCAAAGAAAGGCCAAAAACACACACTACTCTCTAAGGGCCTTTGCTCGAGATCTTGAGTTGAGTCCAGCCTACCTCTCTTTAGTGTTAAATAAAAAAACCCCCCTTAAAGATGAGAAAATTAAACAAATCATTCCTAAAATATTTAAAGATAAAAAAACTCAAACTTACTGGCTTAATCAGCTTAAAGAAATTCCCCACCGCTTTTTTTACAAAGGAGATATTCCTACCTATCAAAAAGTCTCTCCTAAAATCAAAATTAAATGGGTCCACTATGCTATTCTAGAATGCTTCAATTTAAAAAACTTTGAATCAAATACACAATGGATTTCTAAGCAACTTGGGATTAGCATCGAAGATGTTGAAAGGTCTCTTGATGAACTGTTAACTATTGGTGCCCTTATTGAAAAAGATGGCAAACTCATACACCAAGATATTTCATTTAGTATTTATGATGGTAGTACGGATGACGATAAAAAAAATTTACAAAAAAATTATCTCCAAATGTCTCAACATGCCATTGATGATTTTCCTCTTTCTAAAAGAGATCATTCATCTATGACGATTGCCATTAATGAAGAACATATCTCGCATATAAAAAACCGCATAAAAAACTTTCGAAGGGAACTTTGCTGCGAACTCAATAAACTCAGTAACAACCAGGCAGACCAAGTTTACCAAATGCAATTTAGTGTTTTTCCGCTTACAAAAGGCGAAGAATCATGAAATTTTTTATCTGTCTCTTTATTTTATTTTGCTCCTCATATTCACTCGCCCTAAGAAGTGGAGGTCAAGAAGCTGGAGGAGGAGGCTTTGTTCATGATAATTTCATTAATTATGGAAAACAAGTTTTATATTATTTAAAAAATAATCCAAAAGGAAAAAGTCTTGTTAAAAGAAACAAATTAAACTTATGTAGACTAAAAAAGACATTAAATGAAAATCTCATTTATGTTTATGATGACAAGCAAATGATTGACCACCGAGGAAGTATTGTTGATGCCTACTCTTATCGTTGGGCCATTTATATACTCAATCATAGTTGGAAAAATTATTTTACCCAACAAACAGAAATTCACTACCTAGTCTTAAAAGAAATGCTTCGCTCCGAAGGGACACACTTTCACCGGGCCATCGATATTGCCAATGAAATCAATCCAATAGATTTTGACTTTAAATCAATAAGTCTACAAGAACAAAATGAATTTCTTAATTGGTTTGAAACCAATAACACTAGCTGCTTATCTTATAAAGATACTGAAATTATTGAAAATAATATAAACTCACACTTGGCCAATATTCAATATGAAGCTCCCAATTGTTTTCAACAACTTGTTCCAGAAACAGACTGGCCAATTCTCTCCAGTATAGAAGACCAAGTATCTAATAGACTTTTAGAAGGAGTTCGATCCACTAAATGTCAAGTTGAAACGAGTCCTTGTCAGATTAAAAATTCGGTAAAAGCAGAAAAAGGCATTGAATATCTCCTAAAGTCCATTTACTGGAAAGGAAAACCCATCTACACCACAATTCTTGCTGCAAAAGACCAACAAACAAATCAACGTCTCAATATTCCCAATGACGTTAATCGCTATATTGAAAATGATCTTTTAAGAATGACTTTACAAGATTTGAAATTTGCCAAGATTTGTGAATCTGAGGAAAAAGACGATGTGAACATTCCCGAATATGTTATTCTAAAAGAACATCCTATATTTAAAGACTATATGCCATTTGAGTATCTGAGACCCGATAATTTTACAGATTGTCCTTTTTGCAAGAATGAAAATTCCTTAATTATTGGTACAGGAAGTAAACTAAAGCTTTTAAGTCATGAAGTGAGAACTTCTAATTTTCAAGCAAAATTTGTCAAAGTTCAAGTCTTGGAAAATAAGCGCCAAAGACCTATAAATAATGCGACCTATGCAAAGGCTGGCGATAAAGGATGGATTCTTCTCTCCTTCACTGATTATCATTATTATTATAATCCAGACTTTGATATGCTTACTGACCGTTAAACGTTTATGACTGACCTACTAAATTAATGATTGTGAAAACTCAAACTAAGCAACGAATCTCTGGAGTGTTTACAACAAACGAATTCCTTTGAGGCGCTAGTGAGCAGTTATATTAGAAATAAATGATTTAAAACTTAAAATAAGTTTTTATCTTCAGACATCTAGGAATTATTAATCATAAAACAATAGTAGCTTCTGTCTGAGAGTTTGAGTTTTCTCTTCTATCCCCACCACCGTAATGGGTAGTTAAAACGTTTATCAAATCATAAACAGTTTATACTTATAATTCTTTTCAAAACTCTCCTTTCTTTGTAAATGATCTTCAAAAGACTTGGTCTTTAGAAAAGGAGAAAAAATGAAAAAACTATTTCTAATCATTGCTTTGAGCTTAAACTTTTTATTAATAGCACAAGCTCAAGCCGCTAGTTGTAAAGTCATTCTTGAAAACTCAAGGGGAAGAGTTCTGGATAGCTTTAGAGGATATGGATATGATCGTCAAGAAGCCTGCCGAGATGCTAATCGAGAGTGTCGTCGTGCTATTAGAGCAGGTTATTATCGTGACAGACAGCTTAACTGTCGATTTGTAAGGCCCGAAAGAGCTCCAAGACGTACGCCTAGAAGAGACTATAACAGAAATCAATGTGTCGGTGTTAATGTCTTTGGAAAATGGGCCCAAGGCGGTGGATGTAATACTTTTGGATGCTGGTATGCCGGTGGAGGCTGTAATACTTTTGGGTGTTGGTACTCAGGTGGAAGTTGTAATACTTTTGGTTGCCTCTCTGAAGCCCCTAAAACACGTCAAGCCTGCCAAAACTAAAAGATAAACGAAGTCTTCCCTCCTAGATATTTTTCTAGGAGGCCTGACTTAACTTATGATCAACCTTTTTAAGCTCTTCTAAAATTTGTCCTCTATTTAAGGGTTTTTCAAGATAAGCATCCATCCCAGCTTGCAAGCCACGTTTTTTATCTTCAGGAAAAACATTTGCTGAAAGACCAATAATATATGGCCGATAAGATAAATTTAAATTTTGCCTTATATACTCTGTCGCTTCAATACCATTCATCACAGGCATCTGAACATCCATAAAAACTACATCATTATTGAGTTCATCAATTTTAGACTTAATATGCAGAGAAATTAAATTTAGCTCATTTTGCTTTTGAGCTACTATAGAGTCGGTAACGGCTTGAGTGTTTTTAATATAACTAAAAATACCAAAAGAGACAGAAGTAAAAACTACTAACCCAAGACACAAGAGAATAATTTTTGTGGAGACGCCAATTTTCATTCTTTTCCTCGCCTTCCTATCGGAAAAAGAATCTCTATTTTTATGGTTGAAAGCGTGATACTACGAAATTCATAAGTCTTAAGTTTTTGAAAAAGAGAAAAAATAATTTACTAAAAAGCCCTACATAATGTAGGGCCTAGTCATCTTAATTATATAACATCATTAACTTCTTTTTCTAATTTCGCATAAGATTCCTCAAACGAATCCTTCATATCTTCCCATTTGTCCTCTGAGGCATCTGATAAATCCTCTAATTTGTCTTCAAGATCATCTTTTGAATCTTCCAAGTTCTCATAAATATTTTTAGCTTTTTCCTTGGCCGTCGCAGACATACCGGCCATTTTTTCTTCATAGCTCTCTAATTTATCTTCAATCTTTTCAATTCGCTCCTCCGCTGCTTCCTTAAACTCTTCCTTATCCATAGCATAAGAGTTTCCTGCTAAACCAATCGTTACTAAGATTAATCCTAATGTCATCATCATGTTTTTCATGTTTCCTCCTCGATTTATTTAAGAGATTCGTTAGTGTTCTCCTTATTTGTTGAGTTTTATCCTACATAAACCGAATGAATCAATCTCTTAGCAATTGCGTATTAATTGTGTAAAGACTTACACAAAGCTTAAACACAAAGAATTGAACTTACATAAATGATAGAGACTGACCTAGTTAATTGGCGATAGAAAAAACTTTAAATAAGACTAGAAACTTTTTGAATAAACTCATCAGGTTTAACTGGCTTAGTAATATGATCATTAAAGCCTGCCTCTTTGGTTTTTTCTTTTTCTTCTTTCATTGCATGAGCTGTTAAGGCAACAACTGGTCGATTAAAAGCTTTGTCTCGCAACTCTTTTATAACTTGAAAACCATCCTTACCAGGCATTTGAAGGTCTAATAAAATAAGATCAAAATACTGAGACTCTGCTAAAGATAAAGCTTTTTGTCCATCATTAGCAATCTCAACATCAGCCCCAGCTTCAGTTAAATACATTTTAAAGAGTCTTGCATTTTCTTTAGCATCATCCACAACTAAAATTCTAGCTGCTTTTAACATTGAATTTTCTGCAGTGCTCTCATCCTCATCAATAATATTTGTTGAAAACTGAGATAACATATTTTGCGATTGAACTTCACCGACATTTAAAATGATTTCAAAAGTCGTTCCAACTCCAACCTTGCTTTCTACAATATTGATATCCCCCTTCATTCCTTGGGCCAGTCCCTTCGATAGCACGAGTCCTAAGCCTGTCCCCCCATGCTCTCTACTAACAGAAGCATCTGCTTGCTCAAAAGGTCGAAAAAGCTTTTTTTGCTGATCTTT
>PAKC01000056.1 GCA_002706205.1 Halobacteriovoraceae bacterium | reverse complement strand
CTTAGTTGCCTTTTTAGCAGTTTTTTTCTTAGTTGCTTTTTTAGCAGTTTTTTTCTTAGTTGCCTTTTTAGCAGTTTTTTTCTTAGTTGCTTTTTTAGCTACTTTTTTCTTAGTTGCCTTTTTAGCAGTTTTTTTCTTAGTTGCTTTTTTAGCAGTTTTTTTCTTAGTTGCCTTTTTAGCAGTTTTTTTCTTAGTCGCTTTTTTTGCTGTTTTCTTTTTTGCCACGTCTGAAATCCTTTTTATGAGTTTAAACATTAAATACCTTCTAAGTATAGTATGGGATTTTTAAAAATTTCAAGTTTGTTTGTTTAAATTTTAATGTTCAGCGCGTTTTAGATCAATAGATAAATCTTGCTCATCGAGTTTGTTTTCAAAACTCTGTCTTTTTGCCTCAGGATCAATTGTGACCGGATGGCCATCAGAATATATAAGCATCTTTCCTGGGCCATAAGTGACTGGAGTTGAACCCGCAATGGACTTTAGTGGAATGAGTTTTGTTGAGTAAAAGTTTCTAATTTTTTTATTTGTAGAGCCTGATAAAACATTTACTTGTGTACCATTTAGATCGGCATCATGTTGTGGCCCAGGGCGATATGCTGTAAAGAGTTGTTCTTTCATATTTGTAGGGAGTGAGTATTCAATGCTGTAGATTTCACCAATAAGAGTAGGATCGGCCCAACGTGCCTTTAAGAGTTCTTTTAATGGAGTAACACAGTTTGAATCGACAAGAGAAACTTTGCTAGCATCACCTGAGTAAAAATGAATAAACTTTCCTGCAATACTCTTGCATGATGGAAGCATTGCTGGATCGGCAGCAGCCTGAGGACTATTATTTATCGCTTGGTATTGGGTTGGAGTCAGGTCACTCAGTGCAGCAGCAGCGGCTTCACCTGTATTTTGGCCAGTAGCTCCTGAACGGTTATTATTATAAATATCAGCAGCAACTAGGTTCATCGAATTTTTATATTTTTCGATTGCTGGAGATTGTTGCTGCAAGTAATTATCTAAAACAGTATGTAATTCTGAGTCAGATTTAAAAAGTGCGTGAGGATCATTAGGCGAGTAGATTGGAGCATAAAGATCGAGTTGGTAAATATCATAGGAATTATTGGCATTATCGACTAAGCTTTGAGTTGGATTTCCAGTTATTGTCCCCCAAGAATCTGTTTTTAAAGAGAGATTTAGGTTTTCGGGAGTTGGAATTAAATAATTATTGGCTTCATATACAGTAGGTGACCTTACCATGAGTATAGCATTATCGACGGCATCACTGGTAACCACTCCACCAATTCCGAGTAATTTATTTTTAAATTTTTCAAACATGTCCCTATTGTAGAGACCAGCTTTGGGAGTCGTTCCTGAACCACTTCGAGCAATAACTTGAACATTTCTATCAGCTAGATAGTCTTGGTTACTGTCTAGCGCTCCACTAGGGTATTCATACACCATATTAGGAATTCCATAAAAAATTTGTGGACCACTAATCCATCCACCAACGTAATCATTTTCATCAGTCATCCAAAACTTATTTGCTCCACTGTCTATATTGATTGGCACAGGCATTCCTGGAGCATAGAGTTGTCCTGGCGAAAGACTTCCAAAAGTTCCTCTGAAACTATTTGTATCTAATGCAGTTATAAATGGAGATGATTTTCTTTTAGAGCGTGATCTTATTTTTGATGCGTCTGAGAGGTCAAAAAGCATAGGGCCAATTCTTCCTCCAAAAGGTTTAGCCGCTGCATAAGCTTTTAAGACGACTTCAGAAGTAAAAGGATTAAATAAGCCTATAAATTTAGCTTTACCTTCAACAGCATAATAAGTTAAAAAATCGGGATTTTTAACAAAGCCTAAAGGGTAGCCAGGAACTGGGAGTCCTACTTTTGTGGCATTACATTGTCCTTCAGCACTAATCGTATTACTGCCATTTACTTTTATTCCCCCTTGAGTTGAGGTAAATGCCGTATAAAAAGTAGCATAGTTTAAAGTCATTAATTTGAGATCGAGATAATATTTTCTTCTTCCTTGTCCCGGAGGTATGAGAAGAGTGCTAAGAGAATTGGCAACATTAATCTTACTACTAAGCCTTGGACTTACTTCTTTGAGTGTAAATGAGTTTTTAAAGTTTCTGTCTTCCCCGTTGGCACCAATATTTCTAAACCCTGACATAAAGGCTTTTTGTGCTCGCTCAGTGCTAGGAGAATTTAAACTACTGGCCTGGACAGTACAGTCGACTCCATTACCTGGATTACGACAAATACTTCCTTGAGGTGGGTGGTTAACTTGAGCTTCAAGACTTCTGATTCTTAAGCCGATTTCAAAAGCTTTGGGAAAGGCACCCATAAAGTTAGCAGCAATTTCGGGAGCTTGATCTGTAATATTATTAAGAGTTGCATCATTGGTTTTGACATTATAGGCCCAGGTGTTGGCGGTAAAAAAATTAATTTGACTACGTTGGGAACAGTTTTTTGATTTTTCTGAAACGATAGTATCGATAAAGGCATTAGTCGTTTCGTCCATTCCTAGCACATTTGATGACTCAAATCGAGGTAGACCAGGAACGAGGTATCTTGTACACATCCCAACGCCACCGGTGTTAGCAAAATCAATACACACAGAGGGAAAATTATATTTATCTTCTGCGACTGCTTGCGCTCTAGTATAAGATTGCATGGTAAAGTTCATGTAACTTCCCAGGTTGCTACCAGTTATGCTGGGTAAATTTAAGCCGCCAAGAACATAATATTTAAACATCCATTCTTTAAAAACATTGCGCATCTCCCAATTCATATAAGCGATATTAGTGAGCTGTCTTGCTTGAACACTAGCACCAGCATAAGCTGCTGCATCTGTAGCATTTTGAAGATTGATTTTAGCCTTTACAAAAATTCCAATATTAATAATAAAAGCAATTAGGGTAATCATGACTAAAATTGTAGTCGAAAAAAAAATCGAAACTTGGCCTTTTTCTCTACTTTTATTTGAATGTGATTTGAAGTCCAATTTCACTTGTTATTTCCTACTAGGGAGCAATGTGTCACCACTAATAGTGCCATTTTATCAATATTTCATGTGATCAATCAATATAACTCTGGGAAATTATTAAAATTAATTTTTGGTATGATCCTTGCGTCTCCAAGGGGGAGACTGCAGGGTGCCGATCTGTAGTCGTTGCACGTTGCTTGAATTCGGCAAGACTCTTCTTTTTTTCTTTTTTTCGTTTTATTCACCCCTGGGGTATGGAGATACCCCGGAGGTCCTTAAGCCCATATTAGAGGGCAAATGAGTAAGTTCTTCCCGCTTTATCCAAGTGAGAATATGTGTTTTAATAAAGAAAGTAGGAGGTTAAACGTGAGCCAAATTCACCCACTTCAAACAGGACGTTTTTATAAGGTAAAAAATCCTCGTAAGAGTTTTTTATGTGCTTTGTGCTCAGCCCCTAGGTCGATGAAATATTCTAAAAATTTATCAGGTAAAAATTATTTACAAATTTTAATCGTTTCTATTTGTTTGAGTTGGTTGTTATATCCTGTTATGGGAGTTCGAGCCGTTTTATTGATATTTCCCCTTTGGATGATTGCAGAGGTTATAAATAAATTGCTCTATCGTAAAGAATTACCATGTCCATACTGCGGCTTTGATGCAACATGGTATCGACGAGATGTTACAATTGCCCAACGAAAAGTAAAAGAGTTTTGGCGAGATAACTTTCCTGAAATAGATAATAAAGAGCAGCAGCCTCTTCATTCTCAGAAAGTGGCTGACGCTATAGTTAATCAACAACAGCAAGAGTCTTTGGATGTCACGCAGAGTCAAGATCAAGTAATTTAAATTCCTTATAAGCTCGCAAAAGTGCACTATTCTTGAATATTTATCTAAAGAAAGTAATGATTATACTTTCATTTTGGTTTATTTAGTTATAAATGTACTTTACAAGCATAAGGAGAAGAAATGAGTGTAAACAAAGTAATTTTACTTGGAAGATTAGGTCAAGATCCGGAGTTAAAGTATACTCCTTCAGGTGCGGCTGTTTGTAATTTTTCATTAGCAACAAGTGAGACTTGGAATGATAAAAATTCAGGCCAAAAACAAGAAAGAACTGAGTGGCATAGAATTGTTGTTTGGGGAAAACTAGCAGAGCTTTGTAACCAATATTTAAGTAAAGGGAGACAAGCTTTTGTTGAAGGAAGACTTCAGACAAGATCTTGGGATGACCAAAGCGGTCAAAAAAGGTATACGACAGAAATAAATGCATCAACTGTGCAATTTATTGGAGGACAGGCTCAAGCGGGTTCAGGCCAATATCAACAGCAAAATAATTCAGCTGCACCGAAACAAGAAACTCAAGACTATAACGTTTCAACTGATTCTAATTTTGCATCAGATGATATACCATTTTAATAATATAAATATATTTGATAAAAAGCCTGTGTTTTACACAGGCTTTTTTTTTTCCACATATTCATATTTTTTGATTATGTTAAAATAAAGCCTAGCTAAAAAAAGGATTATATGTGGATAAAAAAAGTTTTTTTTCTGTTCGCTATGACTTAATTACTAGAGATAAAGTCATTCCCTACGATTTGTATGTAAATTCATCATCATTGGCCAATAAGCAAAAATTTGTGAGAATTTATCCTAGAGGCGATGAGTTGACCCGTGATGACTTAGAGCGCTTTAAGAAGAAGTATATTCAACTATACGTTTCCGAAGATCAAAGAAAACTTTATATGAGAAGTTTGGTTGATTCTGAAACAGTAGAGGATGTTGATACAGTTAGTTTTATCAAGGACTCAGCGATTCAATATCTACATAATGTTTTTGATCCGAAAAAAGAGTTTAGTACTGATCTTCTTTATGAAACGATTGAGGGTTGTAAAGATGCTGTTGAAAACATGATTGATGTTTTAGATGATTACAGTATTGAAGGCTTGCGTGGCCTTATAGGCAATTTGTCCAGTCATGACTTTTATACTTATGATCATTCTATAAATGTTTCTATGTACTGTATTAAAATTTTAAGAGTTTTAAAACCTAATGCCACTCGCTCCGAGCTTGTTCATGCAGGCTTAGGAGGTCTCTTACATGATTTAGGAAAAATTAAAGTTCCAACAGAAATTCTAAACAAACCAGATGGATTATCAGACGATGAATATAACGTGATTAAAACTCATCCCGATTTAGGGATTAATCTTTTAAAAGATGATCCGGAAATGAAACAACTAGAAGACTTAGATTTAAGAATTATTGGACGTGTTGTCCATGAGCACCATGAAAACTGGGATGGAAAAGGATATCCTAATGGCCTTAAGGGAAAGGAAATTCATATTTTTGCTCGTATATGCGCTATCGCAGACTTTTTTGATGCTATTACCACAAAGAGGTCCTACGCTAAAGTTATGCCAATTAGTGAGGCGTTAGGTGTAATGGAAAAAACAGTTAACAAAAAAATAGATGAAAAAATCTTTAAAATATTTGCAGCTCATATAGGATATTCTAAGGTAAAAACAACCAAAGAACTTAAGATGGCAGACGATTTTGATCCCTGTATGCCTTACTCTGAATTTCCTCTGGAAGAAGTAAAAGAGATGTTTGAAGGGGAAGATTTTGGTAAAATTCGTATGATAGATGATAAGGGCAAACGTAAAAAGTAGGAATCATGAATTTAGATTTTGAAGGCTTTGAAAAAGCACAAGAAAAAATAAGTCAATATATTACAAAAACTCCACTTATTAAAAATGAATGGCTTTCAAAAAAATATGGATGTGAAGTTTATTTAAAATTAGAAAACTTACAACCAGTTGGTTCATTTAAATTGAGAGGCGCTACCAACATGATAGCTAATCTTAGTGAAGAAGAACGTAAACGGGGTGTCGTCGCTGTTAGTGCAGGGAACCATGCTCAAGGCGTAGCATGGGCAGCGAGTAAATTTGGTATCGAAGCAACTATTATTATGCCTAAGCCCTCTCCTTTAGTGAAAATAATGAATACAGAAGCTCTGGGTGCAAAAGTTATCTTGGAGGGAGAGAATGTAGATGAAAGTTTTGAGTTTGCTAAAGAGTATCTTAAAAAGAATAAGCAAGTTTATGTCCATCCATTTAATCAAGAAGATGTTATTTATGGGCAGGGTACCATAGGATTTGAGCTTAAAGAGCAAATTGATGATATCGATTATATTTTTGGTAGTATTGGTGGGGGAGGACTGATGAGTGGCCTTGGCACTGTTGTGAAAAAAATCTTTCCAAACTGTTGCGTCGTTGGTTCACAGTCAACAGGTGCCGCTTCGATGATAAAATCATTACAACAAGGAAAATTGATTGAAAGTGAGACCCTAGAAACTTTTGCAGATGGAATAAAGGTCAGAAAGCCTGAGTTTAAAATGTATGAAATTTTGGATAAAGTTATAGATGAAGCTGTTCATGTTGATGATGATAAAGTTGCCATGGCCGTTTTGCAATTGATTGAGCAGGCTAGAGTTATTGCAGAAGGTGCAGGGGCCATTAATCTTGCCGCTTTAAATGAGTTATATGAAAGAAGCCCAAGAAGATTTAAAAATAAAAAAGTTGTTTTAGTTATTTGTGGGGGAAATATAGATATCAATCTCATTGATCGTATCATTGAGAATGGTCTTATTGAGTCAAAGAGACGAATAAAACTTAATGTCTTACTAAGTGATCGGCCAGGGGCCCTACATGATTTAACAGAGGTTCTCCAAAAGGTGCAAGCTAATGTATTACAAGTTTATCATAAAAGAGATGTCCCCTTCTTGAGGCTTGATCAATCAATTGTTGAAATCACTTTAGAGTCTAAAGGTGAATCTCATGCGGATGAAATTATTAAGCAAGTAAGTAAACACTTTCATTTACTCCCGCGAACTTAAGTTATCTGAATTTATGGGAAAAGCCTTTATATAGTAGAGATTACTGGCCTTGAGTCTATCCTATTAGGTATAATTAAGTAGTTAAAAAAAGTGAAGGACATTGTTAAAATGCAATTCATAAGAAATATTCTCATCGTTGGAGAAAATATTGATTTTCATACTCAGCTTAAGAACTTGCTGATCCAATCGAGTAAAAAGATTAATGTCGAAACTATTGACGATAAGGCTGCTCTGGCTCAAAAATTAGCAGATAAGATGGTCAATGTTGTTTTTCTTAATGTTAAAGAAGCTTCAGAATGTTTGTATATGTTTAGATTGCTTAATATGTATAAGCAGAAAACTAATAAGGAATTAGTAACTTTTTTTACTTCTGAGAGTTTTGAAACTTTTCAAGCTGTGATTAATAAATTTGAACTTGAAGATGTTACAGTTCTACCTTGGCCAGTTGATTTTACAGATTTATCGAACCAAATTTTAAAAAAAGTATTTCCTAGAGAGGCGGGGCGAGTTGATATTGTAAATAAACCAAAGTCAGCTTTAGATATTGATTTAGAATTTATTAATGTTTTTATTGAGAGTTCAAAAAATGTATTGCGTGAGATGGGGGAAGTTGGAGATATTCAACATGGAAAGCCAGTTTTTAAAGATAAAATGACAGACCCGCTTGAGATGGGGGTTGCTTCAAAAATCATGATTTCATCTGATTATTTCAAAGGAAGTTTTTATGTGATTTTTCCAAGTAAAACCTTTTTAACTTTATATGAAAAGGTTGTAGGTGATCACTATGAAGTTATCAATGATGAAAACCGGGATTTTGCCGGAGAGTTGGCCAATATAATTTATGGCCACTCTAAAAAAGTTTTTTCAGAGTCGGGGTTAAATCTAGATATGGCCATTCCAAGTGTCCATCGCGCAGCTCAGATAGAGTCAGAGCTGGTCGTTGTCATTCCATTTAAGAGTTCTATTGGAAATTTTTATATTGCTGTTGCTCCAGGGGAGTTATAAAAAAACCTCTTCAAATGAAGAGGCTTTTAGTATTTGGGCATGTAAATATTTTATTTATTGAGCTGTTGTGGGCTGAGTTTGAGCTTCATTATTTTCAGCTTTATCATCCTTTTTTTGAGGAGTATTGGCTTCATCACTATTTAAAGGGGCAGCAATAGGAGCTTCATCGTCAAATAATGAACTACTTGCTTCTTTTGAAGTTAAGACCGTAAGTGTTACTGAATTAACCATAAATAAAATAGCTAAAGTCGTTGTAAGTTTTGTAAAAAAGTTTCCTTTTGATGACGTTGTAAAAATGGCTTGAGAAGAGCCTGAGCCCATCATTGCACCAGCTTCAGCTCCTTTTCCAAACTGAACTAGAACGACAACTGTGAGTAAAATACAAACAATGACATGAAAGATGATTAAACTATTTAGCATTTTTATTCCTCTTTAATTTTTTTAAGTGAGTTCTTGTATCAAAGTTTAAAGCCTTTGTGAATATTAAACTAACACGCTTTGCATAAATCTGAAAAGCTTTCCGGCTTTAAGCTTGCTCCACCGACCAGTCCTCCATTGATATTTTGCATACTTAGCAATTCTTTAATATTAGCAGGTTTGACACTTCCTCCATAGAGGAGACTTATTTCGGCCCCATGATCAGGATAAAGTTCTATTAGAAGATTTCTGATTTGAGCATGGACTTCTTCTGCTTGCTGAGGTGTTGCTGTTTTTCCGGTTCCAATCGCCCAAACAGGTTCGTAAGCTATAATAATCTCAGATTCGTTGTGAAGTTGAATATTTACTAGGGCGTTTTTAACTTGAGAGAGGACAACATCAAGGGTTTGAGAATTGTCACGCTGAGCCAATGTCTCACCAACACATATAACGGGGATAAGTCCCTCGCTTATGGCCTTCTTGGCTTTTTGGTTCACATCTTGATCAGTTTCACCATAAAGGCTTCTTCTTTCTGAGTGTCCAATTAGTGTAAAATGAGCACCTATTTCAGCAAGTGAGCGACAAGCAATTTCTCCAGTAAAAGCACCAAAGTCTTCGTGCGAACAGTTTTGAGCTCCAATAAGTACTCCTGTGGCTGGGGCATGCTTTAAGCATTCACTGATATGTACAGATTGTGGAGTAATCCAAAAATTATTTTGATTATTTTCAAGTTTAAGTTGTGAAAAAAAGTTTTGAATATCGCTTAAACTTTGATTCATTTTCCAGTTTCCAATCATATAATTTTTAGGCATGGTTAAACTCCAAATTTTAAGGCTTGAATTCCAGGTAGTTCACCTTTTTCAATGTACTCCAAACTTGCACCTCCTCCGGTAGAAACATGAGAAAACTTTTGAGCAAGGCCAGACTTGTTGACCGCACTTACAGAGTCTCCTCCTCCAACAAGGCTAAAGGCATCTAGTCCTGCAATGGTTTCACACAATGACATTGTCCCTTTGGCGTAATCTGGATTTTCAAAAACTCCCATTGGACCATTCCAAAGGATAGTTTTAGCTGATTTTAAGAGATCTTGATAGTGAGCAATTGTTTTTGGGCCAATATCAATACCCATATATCCTTCTTCAATATCAGTATTTTTAGAGGTTATAGGTTTTGCTCCAAATTTTTCTACAATCATATGATCAATTGGCAAAACAAGTTTTTTACCTTTATCGGCTTTAAGGATATTTTTAGCCAATTTGATATCTTCTTCATTACATAAAGAGTTACCAATACTTTGTCCTTTCGCTTTTAAGAAGGGATAGGCCATGGCACCACCAATAAAAAGTTTATCAACATTAACCAATAACTTCTCAATGGTTTTTATTTTATCAGATATTTTAGCTCCACCGATTATCGCCATAAAGGGTTTTTTGGGACTATGGAGGATTTTGTTAAGAGAATCAATTTCGGCCTTAAGTAATAATCCAGCATAAGCTCTGTTTGGAAAGTATTTGTTAATATTATAGACTGAGGCATGTTTTCGATGAGCCGCACCAAAAGCATCATTAACATAAATTTCACCATAATCGGAAAGGCTCTTGGCAAACTCATTACCATTTTGTTCTTCTTCTGGGTGAAATCTTAAATTTTCCAAAAGAACAATTTTTGTGCTCTTAAGCGTAAGAAGTTCTTTAACCCCATTAGAAATAGCGGATTCAGTTAGAATAACTTCTTCGTTAAGTTGATTGGCAAGATAGTCAGCTACTGGCTCTAAAGATAAGTCTGGATTGACCTTTCCTTTAGGTCGACCAAGATGACTCATTAAAGTTAATTTACTAATTCCTTGTTCCAGAAGAAATCTAATTGTAGGAAGGGCCAAGTCGATTCTAGAGCTATCGCTAATTTGTCCATTTTTTAAGGGGACATTGAAGTCAAATCTGGCCAGAACTTTTTTACCTTTTAGGTCAGCTTCTGTAATACTTTTGAGTGCCATAATATTTCTCTTTTAGTTTAAAGTTTGTTGGCCATATAGTCAGCTAAATCAATAACTCGATTAGAAAAGCCAACTTCATTATCATACCAAGTTACTATTTTTGCCTGATCTCCAATTACACTTGTTAGTAATGAATCAAAAATTGAAGAATTAGGATCACCTAAAAAATCTACAGAGACTAAAGGTTCATCTGTGTAACCAAGGACGCCTTTTAAGCTTCCTAGAGCAGCCTCTTTCATGGCAGCATTGATTTCTTGTGCTGAAGTTTCTTTTTTAAGTGTTACGGTTAAATCAACCATCGAAACATCAGGAGTAGGAACTCGTACAGCATAGCCATCGAGTTTGCCTTTCAACTCAGGTAAAACGAGTCCAACTGCTTTTGCCGCACCTGTCGATGTTGGAATAATACTCATTGCAGCAGCTCTTGCACGTCTTGGATCTTTGTGTGAGCCATCTAAAATATTTTGATCACCAGTATAGGCATGTACAGTTGTCATAAAACCTTGTTTTATACCAAAGGTATCATTTAAAACTTTAGCAACTGGGGCTAAACAATTGGTAGTACAACTTGCATTAGAAACAATATGGTGATCTTGATTATTGTAGGTTTCATGATTTATACCAAAAACAAATGTCCCATCAAGATCTTGTCCTGGAGCACACATAATAACTTTCTTAACATTCCCTTTGAGATGTTTACCGAGTCCATCTTTATCTTTAAACTTTCCAGTCGCATCTATGACAATATCAACACCTTGAGATGACCAGTCGATTTCACTAGGATCTCTTTGAGTGAAAAAGTGCATACGACAAGTTCCACAATGAAGCTTATCGCCATCTAATTGAACTTCACCTGGAAATTTTCCATGAAGTGAGTCATATTTCATCAGTCTAACAAAGTTTTCAGCTTTACCAGGATTGTTAATGGCCACAATTTCTAGGTTTGAATACATCCCCTCGGACTTTCTTTTTACAAATTCTCTAATAATAGTTCTGCCAATTCTTCCTAGACCATTAATACCAAGCTTAATTGTGCTCATTGTTACCATCCTTTTTCATAAATTTTGCTAAATATGCCATAATTCTCACAAATTGAACACGATTTAATTGCTATTTTGGCAGTGATTTTGTAGCTAATGAGCTAAAATTAAAAGAAGAAAGGAAAACTATATGCAAAGAGTGAATGTTAAAGATCTGGTTCCAAAAGTTGAGGTTGAATCTGTTTTTCTTGTTAAATATTTTGCTGTTGCCCAAGCAAAAGATGGAAAAAAGTATTTAAATATTATCCTTTCAGACGCGACAGGAGATTTAGAAGCGCGCAGCTGGAATGATGCTGAAGAGATTGCAAGCCGGATTCAAAAAGGAAGTTTTGTTAAAGTACAAGGCAAGACCAATATTTACCAAGGTAAAAAGCAATTTATCCTTCAGAGTGTTGAAGAGGTAGATAAGACAGAAGTCGATATGAAGGAGTTTGTAGTGAAGGCAAAGCGCTCGGCAGAAATAATGTTGGAAGAACTTCTAACAATTGTTAAGAGTCTAAATGACGTCTATATTCGAGATTTATTACTCTTAGTCCTTTCAGATAAAGAAATTCAAAGACGATTAAAAAAATGGCAAGCAGGGAAGTCAATACATCATGCTTATCAAGCTGGCCTGTTGGAGCATATGTTAAGCTGTGCTAATTTAGCAAAATCTTTGTCACCAATTTACAATGTTAACGAGAGCTACGTTGTTGCGGGTGCGATTTTGCATGATTTGTGTAAAATTTACGAGTTAACTGATGATTTAAATGTAGAGTATACGGAAGAAGGAAAGTTAGTAGGTCATCTTGTTAAAGGTGTGGAGATTGTCGACAAATACTCTTTTCGAATTCCAAATTTTCCCTATCAATTAAAATTACACTTAAAACATATCCTACTTTCACATCATGGGGAATATGCTTATGGGTCACCAAAGATTCCTCAGACAAGTGAAGCTATGCTTGTTCATCTTATTGATCTTATGGACTCAAAAATGCATTCATTTGAAACAGTAAAAAGAACAGATAAAAATATTGGGCATTGGTCAAGTTATGTAAAACATCTAGATCGAATTATTTTTAAGGACAAACTCCCGACTTATACAGATTATCTTTCTCAAGACGATGTGAAAAAAACCAAAAAGTCTAAGTCTCAACCTAAAGGGGCCATGGCAGATGCCTTAAAGGACTTTAAGATTTAAAAACCGACTTACTAAATTGATGATAGAGAAAACTCAAACTTAGTAACGAACCTCTAGAGTGCTTTTAAAAAGGGATTTCCTTGAGGCGCTAGTGAGCAGTTATGCTAGAAGTAAATAGTTTCAAATTTGAAATAAGCTTTTCTGTCCAGACATCTAGAAATTTAAAATAGTTACATAATAACAGCTTCTGTCTGTGAGTTTGAGTTTTCTCTTCTATCCCCACCGTAATAGAAGATATGGATGACCACCCTTTTAATCTGGGACTGGTTACCCTATTAAGTAATTAAAAATAATTTTTACTTAAAAAAGAGAGGTCAC
>PAKC01000055.1 GCA_002706205.1 Halobacteriovoraceae bacterium | reverse complement strand
AAACTTCATATAGCGATAAGCTGGAGAATGAAAAAATCAATGTTGTTGTTTTTATGATGGAAAGTTTTGGGGCCAGTTGGATAGACTATCAAAGTGATAATTTTAATTTTTTAGGTGGACTTAAAAAACATTTTGAAGAAGATTATTATTTTCAAAATTTTATCTCATCAGATAATGGAACTATTGGCTCTCTTGTTTCTTTAGCTTCAAACATTCCACCGCGGCCAGGAAAAAGGTTTTTGTCTGAAAGTAAGTATATGCAAACAAAATTGACTAGTTCAGCTCATTTACCTTTTAAAAAGAATGGCCATGAAACAATGTTTTTGTATGGAGGAAAGTTAGGTTGGAGAGATATTGGACGTTATTTTAAATATCAAGACTATGATCATATTGTAGGTGAAAATAGAATAAAATCTGAGTTAAACCTTAGGGGGAGACAAGGAACAGAATGGGGGCTTTATGATGAACATTTCTTTTCCTATGTCTTTGAAAAATTAAACAAATCAACACGACCATTATTTATTTTAGGACTTTCTACTTCTAATCATCCTCCGTTTGAAGTTCCAAAAAGCTTTAAAAAAAATAAAATTCAAATTCCTATAGAACTCAAAAAAAGAATAAGTCGTGAGAATGATCTTTTTTTAAAAAGATTTATGGCGTTTTCTTACTCCAATGAAATGTTGGCAAGGTTTATTTCTAAAGTTAAGCAATCAAAAAAACTTAGGGAGAATACAATTATTGCTGTCACGGGAGATCATAACTTTTGGGGCTTTATGAATTATAAAAAAGAAGAAGTTTTTAAGAAATATACAGTGCCTTTTTACTTGTATGTACCTGAAAAATTAAAAGTAGATGCTGTAAATTTAAATAAAATCTCTTCTCATGAAGATATTATGCCAACACTTTATCATTTATCCCTCTCTGACACCGAATACTTGAGTTTTGGGGAGGATTTGTTTTCTGTAAGTAAGAGTTATGCTATTAATAGTTCGTTATATGCGAGTCAAGAAGGTCTTTATTATAAAAATAAGCCGTATCATTGGAGCCAGATTCCCTTTGTTAACTCTCGTCAGGCACAGAAAGATTTTTTTGATCTAAAAAAAAGATATCGTTCGACAATGGCCATTTCTGATTTCTATTTAGAGTATGAATATCAAAAGGAAAGATCTAATTAAAGGCATTTTGTCTAAGAGCATGGTCGGCTATAACAATAGTCGCCATTGACTCAACGACAGGAAGGACTCTAGGTAGAATACATGGATCATGTCTTCCTTCAGTAGCTTTTTTTCCGATTGTAGAGGGAGCTTTGAAAAATAGTTTGAGAGTTATCATTTCTCCATTACTAATTCCTCCTTCTATACCTCCAAAGTTTGTGACATCTTTTGAGATCTGGCTACCAAGCTGACGGCTAAATTCCTCACCAAGGCCAAAAGTGACTCCCATACAGCTTCCTATACTTAACATTGCTTTTGAAAGATCTGCTTTTAATTTATCAAAAACAGGCTCACCAAGTCCTTGAGGACAGTTTTTAATATTTAAAACGATTTCCCCCCCAGCGGATTCACCTTTAGATTTCAGAGCTAGCAAATATTCTTCAATGCTCTCATCTTGAGTTGGGTCCGCAAGGCCTAGTTGAGAAGGCTTTGACATTTTTGTAGAAAGAAATTGATGAGGACCAATTCTAGTGATTTTTGCAGAAAAATGAACTTCTGGAATAATTAAAGAGGCAAAATAGCCGGCTATAACTCGACAAAGAGTTTCTCTTCCACTGGCACGGCCACCTCCGCGGTGATCTCTTATCCCAAATTTCATAAGAGTTGTTTTGTCTGCATGACCGGGACGATAATCATCTTGCATCCCTTCATAGGCTTGAGAATCTTGATCTTTATTTCTGACGAGAACGGCGATTGGAGTTCCCAATGTTTTTCCTTGAAAAACGNCAGAGAGTACTTCTGGATAATCAGCTTCATTTCTAGAGGTCGTGCTTTTTAATCTTCCTGGCCTTCTTCTTTCGAGTTGTTGATAGAGGTCTTCTAAGCTAACCTTTAAGCCGGCAGGAACTCCGTCAATAACAACTCCAAGTGCGGGACCATGTGATTCACCAAAACTGGTTAATGTAAAAAGATTTCCAAAACTATTCCCTCTCAATGATAACTCCTTAGATCACTTTAAGCTAGACCTCTTCGATAAGATGGATAAACTGACTGTCTAGATTAAAATAAAAACTTTTTTTATTAGGTTTTTTCCAACTGAGAACCTTGGCCCATAAAAAATGATTATTACATTTAAATTCAATCAGCGTAAAGGCTCCATGAAAAAGTTCTCTTGTCAGACTTCCTTGAAAGGACTCATTCTTGTCTTCACTTAGAAAAATATGTTCAGGATGTATCACAAGTAAGACCTCAGTTTTAATTTTATCAATATTTCTAATTTGGTTAAGAGGAAAACGAAGCTCCTTTTCAAAGACTTCTAGAAAGATAAATGAATCATTTCTTTTAGTAACTTTTGCTGTAATGAGATTAACTTGACTAAAAAATTGAGCGGTAAAGAGATTCTTGGGTCTTAAGTATATTTCCTGAGGTGAGTCTATTTGTTGAAGTTGTCCATAATTTAAAAGCGCAATCCTATGACTATAGGCTAAAGCTTCATCAAGATCATGGGTCACCCACATAACTGTCATATCTTTTTCTTTGAATAAAATAAAGAGTTCTTCAATGAGCTCTCTTCTTAAAATATTGTCAAGGTTTGCAAAAGGTTCGTCGAGTAGGAGAATGCTTGGCCCTTGAATTAAAGCTTTGGCCATAATCATTCTCTGAAGCTGGCCACCTGAAAGGGAGCTGGCCAATGAGTCAATTTCATTGGTAAGACCTAGCTGAGAAAGTAAGGTTCTAATCATATTTGCTCTTTTCTCCGCGTGAGATTCAGAGTTTATAATTTCGTCTTCAAGGTTTTCATATACGGTCTTATTGAGAGAAAATTTAGGCGTCTGATCCATGTAAATTATTTTTTCATCTTTTTGAACTTCTAAACTCCCTGAAGCGGGCATCAGTAATCCTGCGATACACTTGAGTGTGGTGGACTTACCAGAGCCTGATTGACCTAAAAGTGAAAAGACTTCTCCTTTATACACGTCAAAACTTACTTGGGTGACACCATCTGTTTTACGTTGGTCATATCTCAGAGTCATGTCTTTTAGTTGGATTGCCTTCATCTTATCCTCTTTCCTTTTTAAGGTTATTATTTAGACGAAGAAAGAGTAAAAGTCCAATGAGAGAAAGGCAAATAGAGATGTTTCCTATAAGATCAAAATTAGACAGTTTACCCATTTGGTTTTCTGTAATGAGGTATCCAGCAAATGCGGTTGCTAGCGCAGAGGCAAATGAACGAAGAGACAAAAGAATGGCCATAAAAGCACCTCTTTCATTAATTGAAGGGGACTGGGTTAAAAGAGTCATCACTGGAATAAATCTTAAGTTTATCATGACCATAAATCCAGTTGAAATAATAAGAAGTGAGCTTAGTTTTATGTTTTCAATGTGAGTGTAGAGATAAATAAAAGGTAGTGAAATAAACAGTGCTGGAAAAAATATTTTCATACTTCCATAACGATCAGTGAGAATACCGGTGAGTTTACTCGAAAAAACGGTAAAGATTCCACCAATAAAATAGATGTACTTAATTTCAGTCTCGCTTATACCAATATTTTTAACAGCGTAGGGACTTAAAAATGGGAACAATAAAAAACCAGAAGCAGTAAAGGTCATCATAAGTAAAAAAGGTAATTGAAAGTGTTTTTGAAGTCCTAGTTTAAAAGTTTTTATAAGTTTTTCTGTTGCAGTATTTATCGTTTTAGTCACTGGAATTGAGGGAAGCAGTTTTATGATCAAAAGACTTGCAAAAAATGCTCCTGCACTAATGAGAAAAAAAGTATATCGCCAGCCCCATGCATTGGCGATTGCCAGTCCTGTGGGAATACCAAAAATACTTGTTATTGAAAATGTTGCCATAATCGTCCCCATCGCTCTTCCGCGCCTTTTAAAGGGGATTAAGTCTGTAACAATGGCATAGACGACGGGGGTTATAATACCACCAAAAATTCCGGCAAGTATTCTTGCTATTAGCAAAAAATGAAAGCTCTTTGCAAGAGCACAGGCCAATGTTGTGATGATAAAACCGCTAAGTAAAATGAGTAAAAACTTTTTGCGGTCAAAACTATCTGCAAATAAACTATATATAAGTCCCATAATTCCAGCACTAAGGCTATAAGAGGACGCTAGCATTGAAAATTGGCCAGGAGTTATTTGCAATGTCCGCATAAAAAGTGGACCAAGAGGCAAGAGAATAACAAAATCAAGAATATTAAAAAACTGTATGCCGGTTAATAAACCAACATACAGTTTTTCTCTACGGATTAAGTCCTGTGACATCAGAAATTCTAGAGTTATTATCCAGCGTTTCTAAACTTGAAATCATCGAAACGGTATGATCAACCATACTTACAGCAGCGGGATGGTGATTCCCAGAGTTTTTGACTCCTCCAAAAGGAAGGCGGGAGCTGGCCCCAACTGTTGAGCGATTGAGGTTGATAATACCTGCATCAATATCTCTAAGGCAGAGTTGATAGATATCTTTTTGTTCAGTAAAAACAGAAGCGGCTAGACCATAGTCAGTAATATTAACTTTTTGAATTGCTTCTTCTATTTCAGTATAGGAAGTAAAAGTACAATTCGGTCCAAAGATTTCTTCTTGTGTGAAGGGATTTGTTTTTTCAAAGTGCTCTAAATAATGGATAGAGGGAGAGATATAATGGCCAGGCATAGCTAAGTTGAGTTGTTTGTTTTCTAAGATGACTTCAGCGCCATTTTTTTCTCCCATTTCAAGAGATTGATTATATTTATTTAAGGCATACTCATCTATGAGTGGACCCATAAAAGGTGTTTGCTTAAACTCTGTAGGATGATCGACTCTAATCTTTTGAGTCGCTTGCTTAAACTTCTCAATAAATTCTTGTTCAATTTTCTTATGAATAATAATTGTTGATGTTGAAGTACATCTTTGGCCAGTCGATAAAAAGCACGCCCTTAAGAGTTCTGTAATAGCATGTTCAATATGCGTATCATGATGGATGATTGTGCTATTTTTACCACCTAACTCAAGAGCAACTAATTTCGTAAGATCTGTTCCTACAGCTTCAAGAATTTTTTTTCCGACAGCGTAAGATCCCGTAAAAAATATCCCCTTTAAACTAGGATGCTTTAAGATTTTTTGGGTTGTATGAGCAGTACCATTTATGAAGTTAATAACTCCTTTGGGAAAACCAGCTTTATGTAAACACTCAATAAGCAACTGGGAGGAGTACATTGTTTTTTCACTCGGTTTAAAAATAATTGAATTACCAGTTAAGAGGGCAGATAAAATTTGTCCATTGGCGAGGTGGCATGGAAAATTATAAGGTCCTATCACCAAGCAAGGGCCAAGTGGTTTGTAAATAATATGACCATCGATATGAGGGAGGACATTTTCAATCTTTTTATTCTCTATACGCTTGAGTGAGTCAGCAATTGTGACATTGACTTTTGCACTTATCGCATTGGCTTCGGTTTTTGCTTCCCATAAGGGCTTTCCTGTTTCTAAAGCTATCGCCATGGCAATATGTTCTTTGACGAGTTCAACTTCAGTTTGAAATTTTTTTAAATAATCAACTCGTTGTTCCAGAGATGTTGTGCGCCATTTCTTAAATCCATCTTCAGCAGACTCTATAACAGCATCAATATTCTTATAGTTAATTGCTGCGTCCCATAATTTTTGCTCAGTATTCCCAGGACAAAATTTGGTGATTTTTTCAGCACTATCCTTTATATCCTTAGCACTTAAACCATCTTTGGAACTAAATTCGCCATTAAAATAATCTCCTCGTAAGGTAAATTGCATTTTATCTCCTTTCTGTTAATTTAGAGGCCTTTTTTATACCTTGTTAAATACATTTTTTCTTTAAAAAACCTAAGAAAATTCAGATTAATTAGTTTTGGATAGTATGATAGGATGTTGGAAAAGGAGCTAATATGTTTAAAATTGAACATTTGTTTAAAGAGTTGTGGGAAGACTATATTAAGCTTATCCCTCAGGCCCAAAAAATAGTCAATTTATTGGAGCAAGAAGGTGAAGAGATTATTAATGATCATATTGCTTTACGAACTTTTAATATAGGCCCTATACGTATCGATGACATAGCAAAACCTTTTATAAAGGCAGGTTATGAGCAAAAGGGAGAATATCATTTTGAAGAAAAAAAATTGTTTGCTAAACATTTTGAACATCATAATAAAAACCTACCTAAGGTCTTTATAAGCGAATTGATCTTGGAAGAGTTTTCGATGGGGTTTCAAGATCTCATTAAACAGAAAATTGGTTCTGTTGAGTCTAATCGTTTTGCTGATCCTCGACTTATGGTTCAGGGCAGGCCATGGGAGCTTTCTTTGGCTGAATATAAATCTCTTTTGAGTGAAAGTGAATATGGCGCTTGGGTTGCAGCACATGGTTTTAGACCTAATCATTTCACCATTTTTATTAATAAATTAAAAAAGTTTAAAGAGATAAAAGATTTAAATCATTTTTTAAAAGAAAATGGGTTTGAGCTAAATACTTCTGGAGGAGAAATTAAAGGAGGAAAAGAAGTTTGTTTAGAACAATCTTCAACTAAAGCTGATTCCATAGAAGTTGATTTTTCGGATGGAAAAATGATTATTCCAAGCTGTTATTTTGAATTTGCTAAGAGATATCCCCAAAGCAATGGTGAACTTTATCAAGGTTTTGTGGCCAAATCCGCTGATAAGATTTTTGAATCAACTAACCAGCAATAAGATCAAAAACATGGGGTAGCTCAGAAGTTTTTCTGTTAAGAATAAGTTCTTTGATTGTTGTCTTATCCAAAATTAGAACTCTGGAATTTGCTTTAATATAAGCAGTGTAAGGTAGAGAAGTGTTTGTCATAAGCTCGTAAACACCAAAAAGATGATTTGCTCCAATACGACTAATGAGCTTTTTTTTCTTATAGAACTCAACCTCTCCAGATAATAAAAGATATCCTGCTCTAGGAATATGGCCTTCATAAATGAGCTCTGTTGGAGTTTGATAACAATGAGGCTTAAGTAAAGTTAGTAAATCATTGATATGTTCAGGACTTAATGTATCTAAAACTAGCTTTTTCATACAAATAATATACCCAATTATTTGAAAAAAAAATCTAAGCTAAATCAGGAAATTATAAATTATTAATAAGCAATATTGGCAAAATCAACTAAGCCTTCTTCATCTGTAATAAAAATAGTTTTTCCTTCTTGTTCAATAAATCCTTCAGACTTTAGCTCTGACATAAAACGAATGAGTGTCTCTGAAGCAGTCCCTATGATAGAGGCCATTTCCTCTCTAGTCAGCTTAATATTAAGTTTTATGCGGTCTCCATCTTGAATGCCATGAGATTCTTTAAGTAGCAGAAGTAATTCTGCAAGTCTTTCACGTACATTTTTTTGATAAAGAGAGGAGACTCTTTTTTCCGCGGCACCCAAATCTCTTCCTAGTTTTGCAATAAGATGGCAAGCGACTGAGGGTTTGTCAGAAACAAGTTTTAAGATATATTTTTTATCAATAAAGCATACTGAGCATTCATCAATAGCAGTGGCGGTTGCATTATAATATTGGTCAGTAAAAATACTTCTATGTCCCACAACATCTCCAGATGTTGCGATCCTTACAATTGATTCTTTACCGTCGGCCCCTACTTGAGTCACTTTAACATTTCCTTTACTTATACAATACATTCCGTAAGGTGGATTACCTTGGACAAAGAGAGTTTGTCCTTTTTTATAAGTATTCACGACTTTGTGGTCATCAACATCATGTAAGGCTTCACTTTCAAGTTCACAAAAAATCCCTTCGCCTTTTGATGGACAGGATTCGCACTCAAGACGGTTATTGGCTTTTCCCATAATACATTCCTTTCTTCTATTATAGCCGTTTTAGATTATCTAAATACATGATTTGAGTCAGATTGTGAAAAGTTTTTATACTGTAAGATAGTTTTTAATTAATAAAGATTATGGATGCCCTAACATGCTGAAAGTATTAAGAAAACTTGACCGACCAGTTCCACGCTATACTAGTTATCCACCAGTTCCTCATTGGAATAAAAAGATCTCTAGTCAGAGTTGGTTGAGTTCAATCCAAAAGAACAATATTGCTAGTCTTTATATTCATATCCCTTTTTGCGAGCAACTTTGCTATTATTGTGGATGCTTTAAAAAAATCACTAAAAATAAATCTATTGTTAATGATTATATGCAGTTGATTAAGGCCGAATGGGAAATTTATCTTAAAAATAATCCCCGTTTGAAAATTCAGACGATTCATATCGGGGGCGGAACTCCTAGTTTTCTAAGTCCGAAAGCTTTAAAAGATTTATTAGCTTTTTTTTCTCCATTTATGCTAAACGAGGCAAAAAACTCAATTGAGCTAGATCCAAGAACGACGTGTAGTGAACAACTTCAAATTCTAAAAGAGTTTAAATTTGATAAAGTTTCTTTGGGGATACAAGACTTTGATGTTGAAGTTCAAAATACTATTAATCGCGTTCAGCCCTATGATCTCGTAGAGAAACTTGTAAAAAAAATAAGGCAGATGGGATTTTCTACCTTAGGGTTTGATCTTATTTATGGTCTCCCAAAGCAGTCAATGAGAACGATACAGGAAACTTTGGAACAGGTATTAGTCTTAAACCCTGATCAAATTGCTTATTATAGCTATGCTCATCTGCCTCAAAAAATAAAGTCCCAAAGAATTTTTGCTCAAGATGATCTGCCAAATTCAGAATCCAAGAAAAATTTTTTTTATTCAACAAGTATCATGCTGGAAAAAGCTGGCTATATTAAAATTGGATTAGATCATTTTGTAAAAAAGGACTCGCCTTTATATATGGCCAAGCAAAACGGAAAACTAACGCGAAATTTTATGGGGTATTCAGAGTTAGAAACTCCCTTACTAATTGGCTTAGGTGTTTCGAGTATCTCTGAGAGTGAAAATTACTTTGTTCAAAATACAAAGTCATTCTCGGAAATGAAAGATAGCCTAGATAAAAAAGAGCTAAGCCTTGTGACGGGACATAAGTTATCCGACGAAGATAGCATGCGTGCAGAATCCATTCAAAATTTAATGTGTAATGAGTTCATTGATTTGGAAAAAATTACTTATGAGGAGCTTCGACAAAGCTTAGAAGAGTTTGTTGAACTTGGTTTACTTGAAGCAAATGGTCGCCTTTTAAAGCTAACAGAGCGGGGAAGGCCATATTTAAGGGTGATTGCTTCCTGTTTTGATGAATATCTAGGTAAAAATAAAGTAGTTCAATTTAGCCAAAGTATCTAATACAATACTTATATGGAAATAAAAATTCTTTATATCGGAAATGATGATAGTTATTGGAGTAAGATTCAAAAAAGATTATTAAAAGACTACGAAAGCCTTGAGTTTCTTTTTGAGAAAATGCCGATTGAAGATGATTTTTCTGTAAAAGAAACCTTTATTTCTGTTTATCATAAAAAAGTACAAATTGTGTATGTTGATTTCTCTGAGGAATTCAAATGTTGCTTGCAGTTAACTAAATTATTAAATCGAAATAACGAAACAAGACTACTTGCGTTGGTAGGACTCTTTAGCAGCACTCAAGATCAAAGCTATTTTGAACAGGCCATAAATGCGACAATTCGAATTTTACATATTAAGTCGAATGAAATGCAAGATGTTACTTATGATCCCATTTCATTATTAGATGTGAATTTGGCAGAGATGCCAGCTTACTTTAGTGGAAAGCCGATTAAAGATTTTGAAATCATGCAGCCTTTGAGAGTAGGGTATATTGAAGATAATTTTTTTCACGTTGAAACAAATTCTTATTTAAAAGAAGGTTCCATTGTTCATATTTCACAACACCCTTTGATGCATATTATGCCTTCTAAAAAGGTTTATGTGTCGAAGTTTTATGATCAGGGAATGTATTATAATAGACGCTTTGCCTATGACTTAGAATTTATTTATATTGATGACGATTTTTTTACTGTAATGAATGAAAGGTGGAGGCTGTATAAAGAGTTAAAGCAAAACCCTGATAAACTAGAAGCGCTTAGTGAAATAGAAAAAAGGGAAATACTGGCAGATATTAGAGAAAGAAAAAAGAATTATACCCCAATAAAAGAGAGTATTGATGAATGGCTTGAGACCCGTATCGGGGCAACATATCCTAAGAAACTTAAGATTATGATCATCGATAATACTTTAACTTTGTTTGAAAAATTAAAAAATCAAGGAGATAAATTTCCCTATTCTTTAAACTTTCAAACTAAACTTCTTTTTGATAACTCACAGATAAAAAGATCAATGCCTCACCTTATTTTATTTCATGTGAGTGAGGTTAATACTTTTGACACATTAAAAGGAATTATTGCCTCGATAAATAAAATTGAAAATTATGATCCTTTTATCATTGTGACAAATAGTCCAGAGACTTCTGACAAGGTCAAAGAAAAACTGGGGTATAAATACCTCATGAGCTTTTCTAAGGAGATCGAAACAGATAATATTCAATCTTTGGCACAAAAACTTGATGATAAACTCCATATTTCAGATGCAGGAAAAAAAGTTTTTTTAAGATCAAATGATCCAGCTGCGACGATGTATTTATATCGAAAGGTAAAAGTCGTAAGCTTTACTGAGTCCGTGATGTATATTGTTTCTGATATTGAAATTCCTTTATGGACTGTTTTTGTCGTAAAACAACCTGTTTCATTTTTACTAACAGTTGTTCCACATAAAGAGGGAAGTGAACAGGCCAATATTGAAAACTGCTATCGATGTTTGATTAATGGGACGGGAGAAATTCAAAAAGCGAAGATAAGGCAATTGCTGAATTCAACCTTGTTAGAAGAAAAATCTAAGGAGTCTGAATAATTCTTCCAAACTTGGGAATTAAACCTAGAGAAATTAGGATGAGAGTACCTCCTAAGATAGTCATGGAAGTGAGTTGTTCATTTAATAATAAAAAACCAAATATTGTTGCAAATAAGCTTTCTAGTAAAAAAATAAGACCTACAATATGGGGAGGAATTGTTTTTTGAGCATAAGCCTGCACTGAAAAAGCGATATTGGATGAAAAAATACTAACAATGATAAAGCCACTGATGGTCGAGCTTTTAAAGATTTCATCAAATTGAAATAAAGGTGTAAATGAGGGAACTCCTTCAATATAAAGTGCGGGGATTATGGACAGAAGGCCTACAAAAACACATTGAAGTCCGTTAAGGACAATAGGATGATAGTTATTTGTGATCTTAGCTGTGATAAGAATATGTAAAGCAAAAAATAAAGCGCAAATACAAGTCCATAAATCTCCAATATTAAAACTTGATAATTCAAACTGGCAGAGCATGGCAATTCCCAATAAACTCATCGCTAACAGTCCCCAAAAGCTGAGTTGGTATTTAATGCCCTTAAAAAGCATTAAAAGAATGGGGATAAAGAAAGCATAAAGAGTTGTTATAAAGCCACTTTTAGCAGCAGTTGTGTACTTTAAGCCAATCGTTTGTGTTTGCATGGAAATGTATAAGATACAAGCACAGCTTAAAGGCCCTAGAAAGTAATGAAAATTTACTTTTTTTATTTTATAGAAGAGGTAAGGTAAAATAAATAAGCCTGCAATAATAAAGCGTAGCGAGTTTGACCAATAAGGGCCATAGTCATTGAGTGTCCATTTTGTTGCAATAAAACCTGCTCCCCAAATTAGGGCAGCAGATATAAGAAGACTAATATTGATAAGCATAGTTTTATGAGATTTAAATCATCTCTTTAATTGTATCTTCAATAATTTTAGAAACCTGGTCAATATCTTTTGTCGTGGCCACTCCTGCTGGAATAAGAAATCTCACTCGAGTTGGGGCCATTCCTGCGATAAAACCAATCACTCCATTATTAAAAAGTTTGAATGTAAATTCTTTAGATTTTGCTAAGTCTCCTTTAAACATTGTTAATCCAATCATGGCACCGACCCCCCATGGACCTTCAATTATTTGTGGATATTTTTCATGTAGCCTATTGAGTTTTTGAGCAAAATATTGATGAAGCTTTTCAATCTTTCCTTCTTCTCCCAAAAAACCATTAGACGCCACTTCGTTAATCATATAATAGGCAGCACTAATTGCAGAGCCTGAGCTAGTAAAGGTTTGAGAAATTAAGCCAGGCTGAGGTTTATGGTCATTGCGATAAATTGTGGCACAAACTTGAGAGTTCTTGCCAATATTAACAAGATCAACATTTTGATCTAGACCGAAGTATTGAAAAGCAAACATTTCTTTCGTTCTCATAAAACTTTGAACTTCGTCTACAATCACAGATACATTATGTTTTTTACACTCTTTAATGATGGCCTGAAAGAATTCAGTATTACCAACCCAGTAACCTCCCTCGCCTTGAATGAGCTCCATACAAATGGCTGCATATTGGTCTGGATAGCGTTGAAAATATTCTTTAAGTCTTTTTAAAACTCTATCAATTGAGCCTTGATGGTCATTGGCATCATAAAAAGGCAAGTAATCAACACTTAAAGTATGGGGTAATCCTTTTCTATATGCTGCTTTATCAGTAATTTGTGAAACAGATAATGTTCTACCCATAAAACATTTTTCAAAAGCTAAGACTCTATAGGCAGGGCTTCTTTTCTGAAAGACCATCTTTAATGAATTTTCTGCGGCCATGACCCCTGAAGAAGTCATAAAAAGGTGATCAAATCCGGCTCCATACTTATTAGCTTGTTCTAAGATAAGATTAAAAAGTTTGGGAGAGTCAATATTTTGTTGTAGATTTCCACTCATTGTAGTGTTTGAGACTGCTCCATGAACTTGCGCTTTGATAACTTCTGGATGGGAATGACCAAAGTAATGTACACCAATTCCAGTGATAAAGTCGTACTTAACACTTCCATCTGCTAATTCTACTAGCGCCCCATTTCCAATACCGCTGCCTAAATAATCATAATAAAGTTTTCCCCCTCTTTTTTGAGAGAAATCTTCCAAGGTTTTTTCATAACTTTGTTTTAGTTCATCATCAGCAGGTTTCACTTGGGTTATTTTTGAGGCATGTTCTTGTACTGTTTGAGCAATTAGTTGTTTTGCCTCTTCAATTCGAGGATCATTATAAAAGTCTTGCGCAATTGTTTTTTTCATATTTACACCTTTTTATTTAAAATTATTTGGGCAATAAAGTACCTGATTTTTTTAAACAGGTCTATTGGGCGGAGTGTTGTTGATCGAGTTTCTTGTCCATATTGTTAAGAAAAACTTAACTTTTGCTTACTTGCCAGACAAAGTGGTCAATTCTAATTTTTACGAAACAATTTTATTTTAAAACTTGAATATAACATATTGAAATTTCAACTGATTTTGAAAAACAAAAGTAGTTGGAGAGACTGAGGGTAAAATAATTAAGAGATATTTAAAAACTACGTGTTTACGCCGATATAGGCATATGAAACTCACAAATTTAAATAGAGGTGTTTACTATAAAGTCCATATTGAATAAAGCTATATTCATCTTTGTATTTTTGGCCTTGGTATCCTGCCAAAGTGAAGTGACTTATGAGAGCTTTAAAAAAGATATTGCTAAAGTGGCCAATCCTATAGATGAAGCAAGTAAGTCGATAACTATTGAAGATAGCAATATTAACGCTATTGCTGAAGATAACTTTGAAATTTCTATAACTACAAGTAATGATAGCAATGATAATTCCTCTGCAATTTTTTATTATTGTAATGAAACAGATACACCTAGCTGTGATCCGCTGTTAGGAGATACTCAAGCTTTAAGTAAAACTGGAACTGGATTTTTTTATCATCTTACTGGATTAACTTCACCTTATGACCCAGGAGATACTCTTAATTATATTGTTGTCATTACTGATCCTGATGGGGTCGAGAATATCCCTTCAGCGGGGCAAATTACTTTAAGTTCAGTCAACAATATTTTCCGCTCGGTTGGAGTTGGCATGACAGCTGCTTTAGATGATCACAATGGCGGTTCTGATACAATTTCAATTACGACCGATACGGTGACTTTTTCTTCCGCTTTAGATGCTCAAGTAGGAGTTGGTGATATTTTGGTTTATGACTCCGGTACGAAACTGGCCGTAGTTAATCAAATAATGAGCTCTACTGTCTTAAAAGTCTCTAAAGCAGATGGGGTAACAAATCCTGATGTCCAAGTGACAAATAATGATTGGGAGATTTATCGCGCCTATACGAGTTTAGTCAATGCAGAGTCTGGGGTTGAAAATACGGGGATTCCGGCAGCTATTCGAGATTTTGATACTTGGAGTGGAGGGCGAGATCTTGTTACAAATAATGAAAGGTGGAATATTCTTTTGTATCGAGATGCTGCTGATGTTGGTGGAGTTACCGTTGCAGGGTGGACTACGAGTTCAGTTTTTAGATTAAATATTCTTTCAGCTACTGGTACGGGACAAGTTTTTCAAAGACAGCGACACGATGGTTTTTTTGCTAATAAGTATGCACGTGTTATCACTTCTACGACAAATGCCTTTATCATAAATAATAATTATGTGAGCATTCAAGGGCTTCAAATAGAAGTTGGTACAGCTACAGCGAATAATCTTTCGGCCATTGAAGTTGATCTTTCTAGTTCTACTGGCGTTATTATAAAAGATAATCTTATTAAAGATGGTGATCTTGTCTCAACAGGAAGGAAAGCTTTAAATTTCATTGGAACGACTGGAGCAGCTGCAAGTGCTGAGGTTTTTGGAATTAATAATATTATTTTTTCATTTGATACAGCTGTAAATTTTAACACGACGGGGTCAGCATTTTTTTACAATAATACATTAGTCAAAAACACGATGGGAATTGATGGAGCTGCAACAGGAAATTTTATAGCAAAGAATAATATTATTCAAAACTCCACTACAGCCTTTTTGGCCACAATAAATTATGTCGATTCAGATTATAATCTTACCGATCATACGACAGCTACAGGGGGAAGTAACGATAAAGTTAGTACGATTCTTAAGTTAAATTCTAAAATGGGTTTTGATTATAGAACTGCAAGTGATGATTTTGAAGCGATTGGAACAGGATTAGATTTAAGTGCAGATAGTTATTTTTCCTTTAATACAGATATCAATGGATTAAATAGAACTCGCTGGGATCGTGGGGCAAACTTAGCTGCAAAAGCTATCTTTAGATCAATAGGACAAAATAATAATAGCTCTTTGGCCAATGGCGCAGGTAATGATTTAAATATATCTTTAAACTCTGATGGCCATTCAGTTGCAAATTTCAATAGTGCAGTGGCCAATAATATTGGAGTTGGCGATGTGATTGAGTACGATCAGGATAATGCTGGAGGTGTCGATAGTTTAGCTTTCATTTCAAAAAGAATTGATGCTCAAAATTTTATAGTTAAAAATGCCCAAGGTGAAAACGCAATTCTTACCAATACAGCAACTCAAGTTTGGAATATTTTTCGAGCTTATGACTCTATTGCTGCCTCGGATGATGCCAATGAAAACTCTGCTTTTAATGCAGTCTTAAGAGACTTTGATACTTGGTCTGGCGGACGAGATATGGTGGCAAATAATGAACAATGGAACTATGTCTTATATGCGGATGAAAAATTTAACCAAACTATAAACTTAACTTCAACTTGGACATCTTCATCTCAAAATTATCTCCATTATTTTGCTCCTTATAGTAAAGAGCAAGTTGGTACCTCTCAAAGACATGAGGGAAAATGGGATGATGAAAAAGTTGCAATTGAAGCCTCCGCAGGGACGGGACTTGCAGTTATTCTTTATTTAGATAATATCCGCTTAGAAGGTATACAGTTTAAAAATACCTACACTGCTGGATCGAGCTCTGGAAGTATTACTTCTAAACACGTGACCTATGGGGATTATAGCTCTTTTTATTTTATGAATAATATTGTGAGACGGGATGCGGCAAACCCAAGCCCAACTAATAATGTCATGGATATTTCTAGTGCACAAGGTGCTTTTTATGTAGTGGGTAATCTTATATATGGACCATGGGCAAGAAGTATTTTTTCAACAGGAACTGTTGATCATTCAAGTTATCATATTTTGAACAACACGATGATGGGAACAACAAGTAGTGCCATCAGTAAAGCTCTCTATGGAACGAATTCAGATTTGAGTATTATTAATAATATAATTCAGCCAACTTCAGGGGGAAGTTTTTCTTTTTCAAGCACCCTTAAAGGTAGAGAATATATTGCTAAAAATATAACGACTGATTCGACTATTACGGCCGGCGGTGATTTTACTGATAATATCACTAATACAACGTTAACTAATACAACTTTTGTTGATATGGATACTTTTGATTATCGTTTAAAAGACTCTGATTCAATGGCAAAAAATGCTGGTGAAGATCCTTATAGTCAAATTGGGATAAACGACTATGTCGATATTATGCAAAATACATATGGCCTTGATAACTCATGGGATATTGGAGCTCATGAAGCGGCAAATCTTATTTATCGTTCAGTAGGTCCTGGCTCAACTAGTGCTTTAGTTAGTGGAACGGGCAATGGCTTAACGATCACTAGTGGAGTTGCAAATTTCTCAAGCTCAATTTCTACCAGTATTGGGGTGGGAGATGCCCTCGTTATAGATCGAAGTGGCGATGGCCCAGTTGATGATATTGTGTTTATTCACAAAAGAAATTCCAACTCATCCTTTGATGTAAGAGATGCACAAGGAAATATTCCAGAAGATATGGCCTCAAGTGATGAGGATTGGCAAGTTTTCAGAGCTTATACTACAGCTAGTGATGTAGACGGCGCTCAAGAAAATACTGGTATCCCTTTGGCATTGAGAAATTTTGATGATCATAATGGCAGTTTTGATTTAAGACGATACAACCAAAAGCTTAACCTTGCGCTTTATGCTGATGCTGTTGATACTCTCTCAAGTGCTTTTAGTGGGTTTGAAACGACTAAGGTAAACTCCGTAAGAGCTTTTACTCCTTATTTAGCGACAGAAGTGGGAACACGTCAAAGGCATCTTGGAAAGTTGGATACAACAAACTTTTATACTATTTCTTTTAATGCTTCCTTAAGTAAAGTTGTGGCCAAAGGCTATATGACAATTGAAGGAGTTCAATTTACAGTCTCTGGAGGTCCTTATACTGATGTGAAGGCAGTCTCTGCTGAAGAAGCTAGCGAAGTTTTTGTTCATTCTAATTTAGTTACAGGAATTACTGATGTAGGATCAGGAGCCGCATTTTGGGCGGAGCAAACTCAAAATACAAATGCTAAAATTTATTTTTATAATAATTTAGCCTATGATAACACAACTGGCCCTATGGCGTGTTTTGGAGCTCATCATTTAGCTGGAGCGAGCACAAACGTTTATTTTTATAATAATACGGCCGTTAATTGTTCTCACGGTTTTGAAAGTTTATTTGGAACAACCAAGATTCATATGGCAAATAATATAGCAGCTAATAATACCATCAATGATTTTAATGCAGCAGCTTTAGAGTCTAGTGCGACAAATATTTCTTCTGATGCCACTTCTCCCAACGCGAGTTTGCGAAGTTTGGCCGTAACTTTTTCTAATGTGTCAGAAGATGATTATAGGTTAACTCCCGATAGTTTTCTCGCTAAAGATCAAGGAAGTGATCTTAGTTCTTTAAGTTTTTTTAATAAGGATGTTATAGAAAATCAAAGAGGGCAAGATGGAAGCTGGGATATTGGTTTTCATGAGGCACCAGCTAGAATTTACAGATCAATCGGACAGGGAACAATTGGAGCCCTAGCAACAGGAACAGGGAATGATCTGCTTATTAATAATGGTGTGGCGAGTTTTGGTGTTGCCTTAGCGGATAATATCGGAGTTGGTGATGCTCTTCAATACGATAGCGACGGCAATGGAAGTATCGATTCATTAGTTTTTATTAGTTATAGAAATAGTTCTACAAGTTATGTTGTTAGGACAAATACTGGTGCACTTCCTTCTGACTTGGTGAGTGCTGATAATGATTGGAGTATTTTTCGTGCTTTTACTTCAAGAGCGGGAATTGATTCACCCTCAGTTGAAAACGCAAGTTTAGATCCTGCAGTTAGTGATTTTGAAACTTATACAAATGGAGAAGATTTAGTTTCCTTAAATACCCAACGTTATTTTGCCTTTTACGCTGATGCGGTTTTTTCTGGAGGATTAGATGCAGATAATTGGGATGTCAATTGGCAAAAAATGAATGAAATTGTTTATTTTGCCCCTAAGGAAGCTCATCATGTTGGTGTTTCCCAGAGGCACTCTGGTTATTATGACGAATCTAAGGTTTTAATTGAGGCCGGTGGAGATGTTGGAGTTGATACTAATTTTCCGATCAAAGTAATTGGTTTGCAAATAAAAGTGACAAGTGACTCAACAACAGATCATGGTATTGGTGGAAATTTTTCCAAGCATGCTATTGATAATATTATTATCGATGAAGGAACGAGTACTCAATATAACATGGCCGGAATCTCTCTTAATAGCGGCTCTATTGCTATAAATAATCTTATTGTTGGTTTTCCCGCAGGACTTTTCTTTTCTAGTGGAGGAACTGCTATTGCCTATAATAATACTGTTGTAAATTCAGCTAAGGCAATTGATAATCAAGGCGGAAGTACTTTTATCATTAAAAATAATATTACCCAAGATTGCTCTAATGTTTGTTATGAAGGAACATTTGTCTCTGAAAATAATTTAGCCTCAGATAGCTCGGCCAGTGGAACTTCGGCCATTGATAATGTCGATTTAGACTTCATTGATCCTAGTAATTATGATTTTCGTTTAGATGCAACGGATATGGAAGCTGTTGGAGTAGGACAAGACTTATCTGCTGATAACGATTATGCTTTTAACTTAGATGCTTCAGGAGCTGTACGTTCTAGTTGGGATCTTGGTTCTTTAGAGTTTATCGATTTTTCAGGCCTGACCGATTTTAATGATGTTGGTGATGGAACAGCAACTAGTCCTTATCAAATCTTTAATGCAACTCAACTAAGGGATATTGGAGTAGATACAGTTGAAGGGTGTAACGCCACCACTGCTAGCGCTTGTTCTGATCATTTTAAACTAATTAAAGATATTACAATGGATGCGGGAAGCTTCACCCCCATTGGGATTACGAATGGCTTTAGTGGCGTTTTTGATGGCAATAATAAAACGATCGATAATTTTGTTATCAGTGATGGGGCATCTGATTATCAAGCTCTTATTGGTTATTGTAATTCAGGTGAGATTAAAAATTTAACTGTTAATGGAAATGTTTTAGGTAATACTTCAGTTGGCTTAGTGCTGGGGTTTGGCTCGGGCTGTACACTTGATAATATTGTGGCTAGCGGTACTGCCACTAGTAATGGTGGAGGAGCAGGTATTCTTGTAGGACAAATGAATGGAGGAAGTTTATCTAATTCATCTGCCAGTGGATCGGTTAGTGATAATAACATCGCAAGACTTTCATTTGGTGGCCTCATGGGAAGATCCAGTGGCTCAACGACGACAAACTCTTTTGCTGATGTCACTGTGAGTACCATTTCTTCAAGTGTAGGTGGTTTGATTGGAAATTGTGATAATTGTAATCTTGGAAATTCCTATGCTTTAGGTGATGTTAGTGGAGATAATAGAGTTGGTGGTCTCATTGGAGCAGGCGGAAAAGATGCTGGAACGATTTCAAATGTCTATGCTAAAGGAAAAGTTGTGGGAACAGGTAGTAATATTGGTGGTCTTGTAGGAAATTTTAATCGGGGCTCATCTATTCTTTCAAATTGTTATGCCACAGGGGATGTCGATGGAGAAATTGCAAATGTCGGTGGACTTATAGGAAGTATGGCCGGAGCTACTGAAACTCAAACAATTGAAGATTGTTATGCTACTGGAAATGTAAAAAGTAATGGGGTTGAAGTTGGTGGTTTAGTAGGAAATATAGATGATTCTTCGGGAAGCAAAATCGTTCAGAGGTCTTGGGCCAGTGGAGATGTTAAAGGAGATAGTGAAGTTGGTGGTTTGGTAGGAGACGCAGCTGAAACGATTATAGATAGTTTTGCTATGGGTAATGTTTCTTGTGAAGACGGTCGTGCAGGAGGACTTATTGGAAGTTCATATAATACAACTGTCACTCGCTCTTATGCCACTGGTAATGTATCTCAAATAGCTTTTGGTCTAGGTTATGGAGAAGTTGGCGGATTGATTGGGACCTTAACGGGAGGCTCTTATACGGAAACTTATGCAACCGGAAATGTTTATGCCGTTACAGATAAAATAGGAGGGCTAGTTGGAAATGCTTCGGTAGGAGCAATCTTAAAGTCCTACGCTACAGGTGTCGTTAGAGGAAGAGATATCGTAGGAGGCCTTGTTGGACATAAAACCAATGCGACTAATGATATTGATGAGTCTTATGCTTTAGGTGATGTGTTTGGAAGAAATAAAGTAGGCGGTTTTATAGGAGTTAATGAAGATAGTAATATTGATAACTCTTATTCTAAAGGAGCTGTGTTTGGGGCCAGTGAGGTCGGAGGTTTTATTGGAGAGCTGGTTACCGGAGCAATATCTAGCTCCTTTACTAATGGCTTTATTCGAGCTTCGACGGCAACCAATATAGGAGCTTTTGCTGGTCTTGAAACTGGAGGAACATTCTCAAATGTTTATTTCAACTCAACAGAAAATTCAGAGGCGGCTGGAAGTGCGACAGGAGTAGATGATTTTACATTGAGAGGATCCCTGCCAACTGGCTTTAGTACGACTTATTGGGGACAGTTAACAGACAAAAGTTTACCTTATTTAAAATCATCAACAGTTGGGACTTGTATGGAAAATCCTACGGCCTTAACTTATACGGACATCGGAAGTGGAACTTTAGCTAGTCCTTATTTAATTTGTAATGCGGATCAATTAAAAAGTATTGGAAGTAATGATTGTTCGGCTCATTATAAATTGGGACAAGATATTGATCTTAAAGGTGAAAACTTCAGCTCTTATACTATATGTAATATGGGAGGCTTAAGTGGAAGCTTTGATGGAAATAATAAAACCATTTTGAACTTTTATTCAGATAATCACTCTTTAATTGCTCAAGGTAACGCAGGCTCTTATATTAAAAATTTAAAGCTAAATGGGCTTATGCAGACTAGTGTTGGTGACCCTAGGGGATTGATCTCTAACGTCTCAGAAACTTCTTTATTAAATGTCCATGTCCAAGCTAAACTTGACGCTAGTAATATGGGCAGTAATGGAGGTTTAGTTGGATATGCAAATGGAGATGAAAACCAAGTTTTTGCTCATTCCAGCTTTATTGGTTCAGTCAATGGCTCCCTTAACACAGCCGGGATCACAGGCAGGGCTTCTGGAATTTTTTCGCGTCTAAAGAGTTTTGGTTCAGTTGATATTAATAATTATTCAGCATCAGGAATTATTGGAAATATTGGTGATACAGGAATAGTAAAACAAGTAAAATCTTTTATGGATGTTAGTGGAGCTAGCAATATCGGTGGAGTTTGTGGACGATGTGATGGTTTCCTTTCCCAATCTTATGCTGCTTCAAATATTGATGTGACAATCGAAAGAGGCGGGGCCCTTGCTGGTTATTTATTTGCTGGGGATGCTTATGATTCCTATGCTCTAGGAAGTGTCGATGGAAACTCAACAGCAAATGTTTTAGGTGGCTTTAGTGGTATTGGCGTTGGTGGAGGAGTATTAAAACATAATTATAATTATGCCGATGTCATTAATCCTGGTGCCACAGATATCGGAGCTTTTACTGGAACCGGAAGTTCAACTAGCTCAATTGAAAATAATTTTTGGTTTGATGGAAATGGAGAAACTGACGGAAGAGGAAACGGAGCTGGAAGTGAAGTCGGAAGGTATGTTTCTTTAGATCAGGCTGGCTTAGTAAATCAAGCTAATTTTACAGGTTGGGATTTTATAAATACTTGGGCCATTGGTGGTGGTATTCGCATGCCTAGACTGCGTTGGGACTTACATCCGGTTTGCCAGTTTAATATGACAGCTACAGAATTTGACGATATAGGAAGTGGGACTATTTCAGAGCCTTATCTTTTATGTTTTAAAGAACAAATTCTTGATTTAGGAAACGATACGACTAATGGTTGTAATAATTCTACCCCTGCTGGTTGTAGTGCACATTTTAAAATTCTTAATGATATTGATTTTAAAGGAGTGACAACTTTCACTCCTATTGGATCAGCGATAAATCCATTTACAGGCTCTTTTGATGGTCAAAATCATATTCTGTCTAATTTAGTTTATGATGATGTAGCAGGAACTAATAGAGGCTTTTTTGGAAGTGCTGATAGTGCTGTATTAAAAAATATGAAACTTATTGAGTTTGACTTTACCAGTGGGGCGACATCTGGCGTTTTAGCAGGAAATGCTGATTATAGTTTTATTTCTGATATTGAGATTTATGCAAAAATGAACTTTGGTGATACCTCTGGAGGTTTAGTAGGAACATCTCAAGAGAGTTTTATTCGAAATATACAAGTTTTTTTAAAAGAAGGCTCTTCGTTTGGTTCAGCTTCTGGTGGTCTTATTGGTCAAGCAGCAACGGTTTTATTGGATAACTCTTATGTCAGTGGAAGTATGACTTCCACTGGGGACTATATTGGCGGCGCTATTGGACAAAGTACACAATCTGTTATTCGTGATGTTCATAGTGCTGTAGATATCAGTATTACAGATGGATTTGCTTCTTGGGCGGGAGGCTTTATGGGCCAGATGGCAAATAGCCTGGTTAGTGGCTGTAGTGCAACAGGAGATGTCGTTTCAGCAGGAGGGGTTGTTGGTGGTTTTGTCGCTGATGCAGCTCAAGGAAGTATTACCAATTCATTTAGTTCTGGAGCGGTTTCAGGTGCGTCAAATGTGGGAGGTTTCGCTGGGCAAGTTGCCGATATGGGAGTACAGCCCTTAACTTTAATAGCAAATTACTCTAGTGGAACTTCTAGTGGAGAAGGCTTTGCTGGTGATTATCAAGATAATGGAAATCTAACCGTTTCAAATAATTATTGGAACTCAACTACCTCAGGTATTTCAACAGGAGCAAGAGCTGGGGAGTACGAGCCTTTGACAACGACTCAAATGCAGGACTCAGCTAATTTTACAGGTTGGAATTTTATTTCTGATTGGAGAATTACGGGGGGCAGTGGTCCTGATATAATTAAGGTCTCCAATTAACTATTGTTAAGTATAAAATATCTCTAAGTATTATATTCAAGTAATTGCGTAACAAAACATGACAATTCTTCCAGAACTATGCTAATTTTCTGTTTCATTTATAATGAAATTTAAATACAAATATTTAAAATTAGGGGTCAATGCTGATGAAAGTAGCTAAAGTGCATGACATTAAAAAAACGGATAAAAAAACTCTTAAGCACTGGTATCGTTTACTTGTTTTAGGAAGAATGATTGATGAAAGAGCGCCAAACTATCTTAAACAAGCCTTAGGTTGGTCATACCACGCGCCTTATGCTGGACATGATGGAATTCAATTGGCCATAGGACAAGTTTTTGATAAAGAAACGGATCATCTTTTTCCTTATTATCGAGACATGCAAGTTGCGTTGTCAGCTGGTTGTACCGTAGAAGAGCTAATTTTAAATGGTTTATCTAAGGCATCAGACTTAGCTTCAGGTGGGCGACATATGTCGAATCATTTTGCTAAACCTGAGTGGAATATTCACAACGTTTCTAGTTGTACGGGAAATCACACTTTACATGCAGTTGGGGTCGCCAGGGGGATGCAAAGATATCAACATAAAGGCGTGGCCATTTCTTCTCAGGGAGAATCATCGACTTCAGAAGGGTATTGCTATGAAGCCATTAATGGGGCTTCGAATGAAAAACTTCCAGTTATTTTTGTTTTTCAAGATAATGGTTATGGGATTTCTGTTCCAAAATGTGATCAAACGGCCAATGAATTTGCAGCCGACAACTTTAGCGGTTTTAAAAATTTACAAATTATTCATTGTGATGGAAAAGATGTATTTGATTCGATGAATGCTATGTTGGCCGCAAAAGAGCACGTGCTTAAAAAATCTGAACCAGTCATTGTTCATGCCCATTGTGTAAGGATAGGAAACCACTCTAACTCTGATAAACATGAATGGTATAGAGATGAAAAAGAACGTGAAGAGGCGAAGGCTCAAGACCCTCTTCCAAAATATAAAGAACTTTTATTAGAAAATGGTTTCAAAAAAAGTGAATTAGAAAAACTTGAAAAAGAGTGTAAAGATGAGCTAATGCAAGCCCATAAAGCAGCGGTTAAAGCTCCTCATCCTAGTGCGGATTCTATTTATGATTTCTTATACCCAGAAGCATATCCTGCAGATAAATATCCTGATGGAACTCATAATGAGTCAGGAGAGTCTATTAAGTTTATTACAGCTCTCAATGAAACTTTAAAAGCTGAGTTTAGACATAACGAAAATACTTTTATTTGGGGGCAGGATATGGCCAACAAAGAAAAAGGCGGAATTTTTAATGTCTCTAAAGGGATGCAACAAGAGTTTGGCAAAGAAAGAGTTTTTAATGGACCTATTGCTGAAGATTATATTCTTGGGACAGCAAATGGGATGACTCGCTTTAGAGATGATATTCGTGTTGTGGTCGAAGGGGCAGAGTTTGCTGATTATTTTTGGCCGGCCATGGAACAATATCTTGAGTGTTCACATGATTATTGGAGAAGTAATGGTGCCTTTGCTCCCAATGTTACGATTAGACTTGCATCTGGTGGTTATATTGGGGGAGGTTTATATCACTCACAAAATATAGAAGGTAATATTGCGGGAATCCCAGGTATTCGTGTTGTTTGTCCTTCATTTGCAGACGACGCTGCAGGCTTATTGCGAACTTCTATGCGTTCTAAAGGACCAACATTATATTTAGAACCTAAGGCTTTATATAACTCAAAGGATGCGATGGCAGTCGTTCCTGATGATTTTGAAGTTCCTTTTGGGGTGGCACGAACGAGAAGACAAGGAAGTGATCTTTCAATTATTACTTATGGGAATACAACTCATTTTTGTTTAAAAGTTGCTCAAAAATTGGCCGAAGAAGGATATGATATTGAGGTCTTGGATTTAAGGTCTCTTATTCCTTTAGATGAAAAAGCAATTATTGAAACTGTTTCAAAAACCCATAGATGTCTTGTTGTTCATGAAGATAAAGTTTTTGGCGGGTTTGGAGGTGAGATTGTAGCCTTTATTAATGAAAATTGTTTTGAACAACTTGATGCTCCAGTAAGAAGGGTTGGTTCTACTTATACTCCTGTAGGTTTTAATCGTATTTTAGAAAAAGCGATTTTACCTAATGAAGAAAAAATTGAAAAGGCCCTGAGGGATTTATTAGAATATTAAATAATGGCCCTTGTAAAAAGGGCCTTTTTTTATGAGAAAAATACAGAAATTTTTATTCTCCATTATTATTATCCCCGTTCAGACACCTAGTGACTTTTTACATTTAACTTACTCAGACATAAAACCAAATACGATTAAAATAAAAAAAGAAATCATGATTGATGTCAACCATTCGGCTTCACCACTTTTTTATCAATTTGAGACCCCCAAAAAAATTTCACAGATAGAAGTTCTTGGAGAGGTAGAAATTATTAAAAATTTAGAAAGTGAGCAAAAAGATAGCTATTTTCAACTTGGTCTTATTTATAAAGGTGAGTATCGACCCCATTTTTTTGTCCAAAAATTCTTACCGCAATGGCTCAATACTGTTTTAAATATCAACGAAAAATTTGGAGTGAGTGAAATCGCTTTTTATCATATCCATAAAGAAAAAGGTTTTGTAGCTAAAGAAGATCATATTCGCAAAATCAAGCTTTCTTTTATTAAGGCGAAGCAACTAACTAAAGAAAACACTTTTTCTTTAACGATAAAACCTCAGGCTAAAAAGATTTTGGGCCTATGGCTTCGAGCAGATGGGGATGATCATAATGGTGTTTTTAAAACAAAAATTAAAAAATTAAGTTTTAAATAATCAGTAAGTTCGACAGTTCATGTAAATAGGATAGTGATCACTAATGAGGTTTTCAAAATAAGAATAGTAAGATTCAGCTCTTAATTGAGAATCTAAAATCCTTTCAGCAAACTTTTCTATATAGTCACGGTTGGCAATATTATCAATAACAATACCTTCAGAACTCATACGATATTTGCCATAGGAAACACTTTTTGAGCCAATCGTAAGGATTGGTGATGAACCATTTTTATAGGGAGAAACAAATTTTCTTATAATCTCTTTATACTTTCTTCCATAGCTATTTCTAACTTGATAAGTTTGATTAAGACTTTGTGCGATCTTTCCGCTAACGAAATTAAAGACGCCACCATTTAGCTTATGAGATTTTGGATGTAAGCACTCATCAGTTTCTTTTGGATTGAAAATAAAGTGGTCATAATTGCTAGACTTAGCGAAGGTCTCTTCTCCATTAGATAAATAGCGTGAGGTAGACAAAGATGTTTCTTCAGCTATATAGATTTGGCTATCTGGCCAAGAATTTAAGACATTAGGCCAGAACTGATTGTCCAATTCTAGATTAAGGTCTCCCATAAAAATAATATCTTTTTGCCCTGGTGAATTTAAGAGATTTCTTCGGACAAAATCTAATGTCATTTTAACCTCTGCAAAACGAGCATATTTATCTTTAGAGGCACCAGTTCCCAATACTCTGTAATCAGAGACATTAAATGCTTTACGAAGTATTTGCTGTTGTAGTCTTGGGTCATCAGGTTCATCAAATAAAATATGACTAGTAATGAGAGTAAATGAAAATTTACCACTGATAAATTCGGCTAAAAAAGGTCTTCTTGAAAAGACATCTTTTTTATTGATCCCCATGTCCGCTTGGTCCATATTGACTATACAAGCAATTGGAGCAGCACGGCCATACCTTCTAATACGTCGACAATAGTTATTGACTTTGGGTTTTACGAGACTGCTGCGATAAAAATAACCTACTAATTCTGGAGTAGGTGTTACTGAGGAGCCTTCACCTCTGGGAGACAAAATAAGGGCCCATTCTTTTCCTTGGGGAAGTTTATGAAGGGCATGCAGAATCTTAAGATAGCCAGGTTCACGAAAAAGACCAGCAGCACTTTTTAAGTCTGACCTGAGTTGACTGACTTTTTTTTCTAAAAGCTTAAGTGTTCGTCTCTTTGTGACTGTTCCACGAGTGGATTGCTCAATACTTATTTTAAGTTTATTCATTTCTTTTTCAAGAGATTGAATTTGTTTAGGAGTATTTTTAATAAATGCCATGACAGCATCGTTATTTTCTTGGTCATCGACTACCAGTGGAATAAGCTCTGTCGCAGCGACAACGTCAAATTGGTTAATGATTTTTGCTACATGATGATAGTCTTTAAATCTTGTTTTTCCCATTCCTGGGTGTAATAAATTAAATTCAGCAAGACGCACTTGTCTTTTTCTGATAGCACTGTAGCGGCTATAATTATTTCTGGCAGCACTAGAATTGTAATGGTGAAGATTCAATTCACATTGAACATTATAGTCTAAAGGTAAATGAAGTTTGTTCTGCTCACATTCGTCTAGTAAGATTTTTCGTTCTTTAAGGTCACTTAAGAGTTGAGCAGCAAATACGTCGCAACAAAGAAATAAAAAAATGAAAATGGTGCTTAAGTTTTTAAATACTCTCATTGATACTCTTTATAGCTGCTCTTATATTTAATCGTTAGTTTGATGTAAAAATTACATCAAACTTTTAGAAAACTCTTAACACTTCTTGTCAAGTTTGATCTTAAGCTTAAGATCAATATCGTTCCAAGTCTTTCCTTCATGGAGTTCATAGCAAGCCTTGTTAATACTTGCTAGTGCTTTGTTGAGTGAGAAGTCAAGTAAGTCAATAGTTCCACGAGCAATAATAGAGTTCTTTTTGGTAGAGACTTTTAGGGGAATAGATTGAGTCACTTCATTAAAAGTAAGTTTAACTGTAACAACTTTTTTATTATATGATTCAATCTTACCGTTAATATTAAGCCCACCGTTCATTTTTTGAAAAAAGTGTTTTACGATTGTCGCATCTCTGGCCGTATTTTTTGTTGTCGTACTTGCTGTATCAATACTAAATTCAATTCCTTCTAAGAAGTTTTTTAAGTTTTTTCCTTGGTAAGTTTCTTTTTTTAGACCAAGATCCCTAAAAGATCCTTTTACACCTGCTTTGAGTGGAGTTTTAAAAGCGGTCCATTCGACTTTAAAGTTTTTTGCAGCTGTTTGGTAGCATTCTTTAGCATAAGAGTTTAAGTTTAGTATTAGTGATAGTGTAATTAAAATAATTTTCATAACAACTCCCTGGCCAATAATTTTATTTATATGTTTAAGTTTTTAAATTGAAAAACATTAAATTTTTTTTCTAATTCCTTTAGAATATTTGTGTGGGCCGTATTTTTTGCCCGATTAAAAATATATATCGTTGAATCAGAAGGTATAAACTTGGCGGCAATCTCTACGTGATTGAAGCAATTTGCTATATCTTCTTTTGTTTGAATAATGGTATGCCCTATAAAAAAGGGATTGCCAAAACTTTCCCCTAGAAAAAAATTAGATTTTGAGTCATTTGTTGTGTTTGCGATATTTTTGATCAGAATTCCATCGAGCAGATAGTTAAACTCATAAACCCCTAAGGTTTTGTATGTGAGCTTCTCATCTGTAAGCCACAAGATACCTGAACTCTGTGGGGTAATAGCATTTGAGAGGTGTTTTATTCCTAAATCCATAAGATTAGTTTTCTTTCTTAGCTATATTATCCAAAATACCATTGATGAAACTTGAAGACTCTTTCGTTCCAAACTTTTTTGAAATTTCAATGGATTCATTGATGATAACTTTTTTCGGAGCTGTTTGTGTATATTTCAGTTCATTTACCGCCAATAATAAAGTTGTATGATCAACTTTGGAAAGACGAGATATTTTCCAGTTTTTGAGGTTCTCTTCAATCAGTTTTTCAAGCTCGGCATAATGTTTTAAAGTCGATTTGACTTGGGTTTCAACAAAGTTTTGCTCATTATCTGCTAAAAGTGAGTTTGTAGTTTGTTTGAATTCATTGATTTGGTTGTTTAACTCAACCTCTCCACCATCAGCTTGCAGTTGTTGCTTTAATTCTTGAAAGATTGGGAGTTGTAAATGAAAAAAGAACTGAAAACAAAACTCTCTTGCATTACGAATGTTCTTCATGCATCCCTCATCGTAGAACTAAATGATTCTTCATCATGCTTTATATCATTCACAAATTCTTCAACATCTTGAAATTTTCGATAAACCGAAGCAAATCGTATATAAGCAACGGGGTCTAGGTTTCTTAAGTACATCATGACTATATTACCAATATCTTGAGTTTTAACTTCTTTTGCAGAGACATCGACAATACTTTTTTCAATATTCTCGACGATTCTTTCAAGTTGATCTGTGGAAATTGGTCTTTTTTGACAGGCCTTTTCAATTCCACTATAAATCTTTTCTCTATTATAGGGTTCTCTTCGCCCATCTAGTTTGACAATATTTGGCATTGAAATTTCTATTGTTTCGTATGTGGTAAATCTCTTCTCACAAGCTTCACATTTACGTCTTCTTCTAACAGAAAGACCTTCTTTTAAAAGCCTTGAGTCGACAACCTTCGTTTCGCTTTGTTGACAATAAGGGCACTTCATTGGAAATCCTTTTTGAGATAATCTACCCCTAAATATAGTGTATGTAAACACAGATTCGGGGTAAAAGACACAAGATGCAGTGAGCTAGCGAAAAACATGATTGACTTTTAATTATGTGTGTTGGTAATTTGAAATAACACACACAAGACATATTTTGAGAGATATGAGATGATTTTTTTTAAACACTTTCTGCTAATTGTTGCGTTAATCGTAATTATGCAACAAGCATTTAATTGAGTAAGTAACTCTTTTAAATACTTAGTTTTCTTCTTACTAGCGAGCTTTATTTTTTATGCTAAAATAGTTTAGTATGAATATTTTTAGTATCTTCTTTTCACTCTATCTGTTTTTGTTAAGTTCTCTGACTTTTTCTCAGAACCTAGATGAATCTGCACTTGAACAAATTGATTCAGAATCTGAAAGAAACGAATTAAATCAAATTGAAAATAATTTTCCAAAAAATAAGCGAGAGCATTTGATAGAAATTGATGATTCATTTCTTTCGCCTAAGGAGCGAGAGCAATTTAGAGTCATTGAGCTTTCTTTTATCAAAGGAGAAACTCTCGCTAAAGTCATAGGGTTATTTGTGAAAGCTGACTCAATTATTTCTCNNCGAGAACCTATGGTACAAAAAACTTTAAATTATAACTCGCATATTAAAGATTGGCGTAAAATTAGTGAAGGTGAAACGATACGATTGTTTATCAATAAAAATTTTATTGATGAAAAAAAATATAAAGAATTTGTTACATCTTCAGTGAAAAGAGAAGATGGGAAAAAAGAGAATCAAGAGAGACCATACTTTCATCAATTTAGCCTGCAGTATGGAAGTTTGAGCATTGATAAAAGCCCAGAGACTTTATCCATGTCTTTTGCCAAATTTGCTTATTATTATACGAACAAACTTTTTGATGGATATAAATATAGGGCCGGAATAAAGTTAACTCGATTTACTAATTTTGAGTACACGGGAGCGGCAAATGCTTTAAGCCCTTCTGATTTTTACTCAGAGTTTGTACTAGAGATAAATAAACAAGATCCACTAAAGGAGAAATGGTTTATCGGCTTACAGTACGATATTCTCAATTATTTTGTTATTGGTGGGAAGACTAATGTCGATATAACTTTTAGTACGGTTTATCTTCATCGTTTAGCTTTGAAAAACTTTTATCGCTTTAAAGATCAATTAGGCTTCTTTGCACATTTAGGAGCTTTAACGGCTTTTGAAAAGTCTATATCTGGAATAGACATTTCTTTAGGCCCTCATTATCGATTTGGCCATCGTCATCGTTATAGTTTAATTCTTGCTGCTTATATAAGTTCTCTTGATACCGAGAGTTCAAATGAAACTTCTCAAGCTTTCAGTGCAAGCTTAGGGGTGAACTTTTAAGAGCGAAAGAATCTCTCGTAAATCCTTTCGCTCTTTTTAAATTATAAAATTATTCTTCTTCGTCGTTATCACATGGACCCATAGTGTAGTCCGTAATATCTTCACAACCAGCTTGGCAGGCATTAGGGTAGGTGACACCGTCTGACCCACAAACAGGATTATAATCTTTAGTACAAATACAAGCATCGTTTTCTTCTACAATTCCATTTGCTTCTTGTTCTGCTTGATTCATATCTTCTGTATCTGGAGAATGCTCTTGTTCAATATCATTATTGATTACAGTTTTAGCTGGGTCCTCCTTAGGAGCTTTGTTACAAGCGATAAGAGTCATTAAAATTGTCAGTAATAAAAAGGTTTTCATATTATCTCCTTGTTAATAAACGGGGAATTTGTGGCAAAGCTCAATAACTTCTTTGCGAATTTTTTCATGGGAGGTTTTATCAGTTAACGCTTGGTATATCCAAGTACCAATTTGTTGCATATGTTCAGGAGTAAAACCTCTCGTTGTAATGGCAGGAGTTCCTAGCCTGATTCCAGATGTGACAAAAGGGGATCTTTGATCTTTTGGAATCATATTCTTATTACACGTTATATGGACTGATTCTAAAATAGCTTCAGCTTCTTTACCTGAAAGATTCACAGAGTCTGTTTTAACTAAGACTAAATGATTTTGAGTTCCATTGGAAACAAGTTTTACATCCTTATCCATTAGACTTTTTGCTAAGGCTTGGGCATTTTCAATAACTTGTTTTTGGTATACTTTAAATGCGGGTGATAAAGCTTCCTCAAAGGCCACAGCTTTAGCAGCGATAACATGCTCTAATGGACCACCTTGAATTCCAGGAAAAATTTTTGAATTGATTTTTTTTGCCCAATCAGCGGAGTTGGTGAGAATTAATCCACCACGTGGTCCTCTTAAAGTTTTATGAGTTGTACTGGTAACGAAGTCAGCATATTCTACCGGTGAGGGATGCTCACCAGCTGCAATCAGGCCAGCAATATGGGCCATATCTACCATAAAAAGGGCGCCAACCGAGTCAGCTATTTCCTTCATTTTTTTAAAATCAATGATTTTAGCATAGGCAGAAGCCCCACCGACAATAAGTTTGGGTTTGTGCTCTTTGGCAAGAGCTGCCATTTGATCGTAATCAATTTCTTCTGTTTTTGGATCGAGGCCATAGCTAATAAAATTATAAAGCTTACCTGAAAAATTCACTGGAGACCCGTGCGTAAGGTGGCCACCCTCAGAGAGATCCATTCCTAAAACAGTATCTCCAATTTCAAGGCAGGCCAAATAAACTGCCATATTGGCTTGAGAGCCAGAATGGGGCTGGACATTAGCATATTGGCACTGAAAGAGTTTCTTGAGTCTTTCAATGGCCAATTCTTCAACACCATCGACAAACTCACATCCACCATAATAGCGCTTTTTAGGGTAGCCTTCGGCATATTTGTTAGTTAAGCAACTTCCTTGAGCCTCCATAACGGCTTTGGAGCAATAATTCTCTGAAGCAATGAGTTCTAGACCTTCTTCCTGTCGTTGTTGCTCTTGTTTTATGAGTTTAAAAATTGCGGGATCTGTTTTATCTAACATGGTTGAATTCCTTAGCTAAGATTCTATGTAGAAAATGCTATTGAATTTTCTAGCGTTTGCAAAGCTCAATTAAGCAGTTTGGCATGAAAGTCCTCTGTAAAGTTTATGTAGCGCATTGATTTATCTCTTAGATATAGTAAATTAAATCACTTATGAAATTAGTACCGTTTATTGTGATATTCTTCTTTTTATCTCTGTCAGGCTTTGCTCATGGTCAGCGACTGAACTTAGAGTTAGATCACAAGAAGTTAATTTTTCAAGGAACCATAGAAAGGGATTTTTTGAAGCAATTAAATACTTTTTTGGTTCAAAAGTATTATGAAGCCGTTCGCAGTGGTTCTGTTGTCAGAAAGACGAAATTACAAAGATTGCAAAATCAAAGAATGTTAAATCCTATTATCGCTCGTATTCTTGCCTATGAAGCTCTTGAAGAAGAAAAAAGAGATTTGGCCCTCGAAATTTTGAAATATATTGTTCAGTTAGATATTCAAATGATTATTATTGATAGTCAGGGAGGAATCTTACAGGAGATTATTCCACTGAATATTATTGTTGAGGAGCTGGATTTAAGGGTTCATGTCCCAAGTAAAGGGATATGTGCTTCAGCTTGTAGTTTTTTCTTTCATCATTCATCTAAAAGAACGATGGGAGAGGAAGCTGAGCTTATGTATCACAAAAATGAGCTTATTATTCCTTATGGTTGGGGGTTGTGGCGAGTTTGTGAAACTTCTCATGATTCGAATAGTTTTTGCTCACGAAGCCCTTCGATGATTACTGTTCTTAGGGAATATGAAGAATTCCTTGCAAGTTTACCAGGGCCAATTTTTCAAGCTGTTGAGGCTGGAGAAGACCGCTATGTGAAGCGTAGTGAGGCAAAATTATTAGGGATTTTAACTGAATAATCATTTTTTAGATTAAAGAAATAGAAAAATACTCCGATAAATGTTTGAACTTTATTTAAAGTAGGCAATTATCATGAGTAGAGTAAAATTTTCGATAGGTATTTTGCTGATTTTTTTTTCTCCCTTGTTTGCATACGCACAAGCATTAGAGGAAACAGTAGATGCAGTTACTAAGAATATAGATCAACTTAATTCCCCTCAATTACAAGTAAGCTGTGGTGAAAAAGCTATATCCAGAGGCTGTCCAGCAGTATTGAAAAGACAAGTCGATGACGCGACTTATGGTGGATATTGGGGCTTTATTAATAGGTTATCCCTTGAAGGGTCAGGATCTCCAGCTCAAATTTGTGGAGCGGATAAAGATGCAATACGTTCAGAGTTTTTTCAAAAGTTTCCTCATGAAAGATTAGAAAAAATTCTGGCCACAGATAATCGAACAAGTTTAGATGCTTCGATTTCTGAGGTCTACCCAGGCTGCTTAGAAGAGTTAAATGATTTACCAGATTCAAATCAAAAAAAGAAACTTTTGATTTCAAGTTACTATCTAGGCAAAAATTTAATCAATGACGAAACAGAGCTTTATTTAAGAGGCATCTCAGGGATTGATGCTCTTTTAGGAAATGACTCTCTTGAAGATATTAATTGTGCTCAACAAAGTTCTGAATATATTCAAAATAAATGTAATGAAGTTAAAGGTTGCTCCAGCTTGTCTGATCAGCAGCGAAAAGAAACAGTGGATATGTTAACTCAAGAGACATTGCCAGTTGCTAAAGAAGTACATGAACTTGAAAATCAATTAAAAATGTTAGAGTTAGTGATGGTTGCAAATGCTTCTAAACCACAAAACTCTGAGCGATTACAACAGCAAAGGGCTAAAGTTACAGAACTAAAATCTCAGATTAATTATAAGAAGTCTTTGTTTCCTTGGATCGCTGGAAAAGTTTTTCAAGAAAGTGTCGCAAGTGAATTAAGAAATGGCAGTCTTTCAAATGACGATATTAAAGAGGCTATCTTAAAGCAGCTGACAGATAATAAAGAAGAATTAAAATTAAAATTAACTCAAGCTAATCAAATGAATGAGTGTTTAGATGGAGTGAATATTTCTGGAAACTGTGATAATTATGAACAAAATTTAGCTAAGCTAAATTCATTTCAATCATTCCAGAGAAAAATAAAAACAATCATTCCTCAAGGAAACCTGACCCCGTCTCAAACTGATAATCTCAAAGATAAACTTGCTATGGAAAGTGAACTCGAACTCTCTCAATGTATTTTAAATGAAAGGATTGGACGGGATAAGTTTCATCAAGACTCTTTATGGGATGCTGGAGCGGCTGCAGTCACTGTCGCTTTGTCTTTAGTTACGGCTGGAAGCGGGGGAGCTCTTATTGCAACAGGCTCTAGAGCTGTGACATATGCTATTAGAGGAGGGCAGTTGAGTGTTCTTGCCTCAAGTAGTGCTTATTCAGCTAGTCGAGGCTTACATAATTTTAGTATATGTAAAGAAGAGTTTGATAAGTTATCAAGTTTTCAATCATCAGCTGGCTTATGTGCAAGTGCTAGTAATGCTCAATTATTTAAAGCGAAGTTAAGTTATAATCGCTGTGTTCAAGAAGCAGTTGTGAGTATGAGTGTTGGCGCCATTCCTATTGCAGCTTCCAGTTTGGTAAAACTTTCAAAGATGGCAAAAAACTCAACAGCACTATCTCGAACAGGTGGGAGCGTTCAAGTTAACACTTCAAAGTATTACACCTTAAAAGAAGTTCAAGATTATAGAAAAATGGCCGAAGGTGAAAAGATTCTTGATATGGCCTCAAAAGCTTCTGGAAAAGAGAAAGCTGATTTATTTAAAAGAGCTGGGGAAATAAGAGACGAAGTCGGAGAGATTGATATGGCCAGATATCAAGCCTACAAAAGAGATTATCTTTCAAACCCTAGTGGAAGAGTTCTTGTCGGAGAAGGATCTGAACGTGATTGGAATTTAGCTGTCGAGCAAGCAGAAAGAAGAAGAAGGTGGAATTATGAGTTGGCGGAAGCCGATAAGCAAAGATTGGCCGAATTAAGAAATAAAGAGAATAGGAGCTTGCAAGAAAGCCTAGAGTTTAAAAGACTGAGCGATGAATTACAAGGAATTGAGGTTGAGGAAATTCCTATGAGCCCTGATGCTGGTAGAATTTTTGGTATTCCAACTGAGCTTACACAAGAACAAATTGAGCGAGCTATTTTAAATGGTGCTGCGAGTGATATTATTGGTAGGCGACGATAGTTTATTTTTCATAGCGTTTGAAGATTGTAGTTGAGTTTGTTCCGCCAAATCCAAACGAATTATTTAAAGCATAACGAATATCTTTTTTGACCATTTGATTAGGTGTACAGTTGAGGTCACATTTTTCATCTTGATGATCTAAATTAATTGTTGGCGGAATAATTCCAGACTCAAGAGCTTTAATACAAATCACAGACTCTAATCCACCGGCAGCCCCAAGTAAATGGCCATGCATTGATTTAGTCGAAGAGACATTAAGTTTATACGCGTGTTCGCCAAAAACTTTTTTTATGGCATTAATCTCTGCAATATCCCCTACTGGAGTTGAGGTTCCATGGGCGTTAATATAATCAATCTCTTCTTTAGATATGCCAGCTGTTTTTAAAGCTTGTTCCATACAAGGCACTGTTCCTTCACCTTCAGGGTGAGGAGAAGTTATA
>PAKC01000054.1 GCA_002706205.1 Halobacteriovoraceae bacterium | reverse complement strand
AATTAAGGAAAGAATTATACCTTTAGGTATATTTCTTTCTGGTTCTTTAATTTCTTCTGCAATCGCAGCAATTTTAGTGACACCTGAAAAAGAAACAAAAACTAATCCTGTCGCCTCAAAAAAACCTTTAAAGCCATGGGGAAGTAAAGGAATGAGGTTGTCAGTACTCCAAGTGGGAATGGCCATAAATGAGAGAACAGATAGACTGATTATAGTAACAAAGAGAATGACTGTAAGAAAATTAGAGACTTTTCCTACGCCAAAAATATTCAAAAGAACAATGCAAACTAAAAAGGTTAAGACTGTAGGTAGAAGAGGAAAGCTTGAAAAGACAGAAAAATAAGCTCCTATACCTATGAGTGAGAAGGCCGCTTTAAGTAAAATAGAAAGAAAAAGCCCAAGGCCTCCTACTGTTCCGGCCAGAGGACCGAAGGTTCTTTCTAAATAAACATAAGTCCCACCACTTGTTGGCATTGCTGTTGCGAGTTCTGCCTTACTAAGTGCTGCTGGTAAAATACAAAGAGTTGAAGCCAGAAAGGCTAAATAAATAGAAGGACCAGTAATACTAAAACCAATCCCAGGAAGAACAAATATTCCAGAACCAATCATGGAACTAATGCTGATCGTTACAACAGCAAATAAACCAAGTCTTCTTTCTAAACTAGGCATTATTTGTCTCCATTTTGACTATCTTTCCAACTTTGAAGTTTAGCTTTTAATGCAACAAAAACATTGGGAGAGGTTTTTTCACCTAAGATTTTTCTATCGATTAAAGCCTTTTCAATAATTTGGACTTTTAATTGATATTCTTCATTCTCAGGGTTTTTATGGGCCATTTGTTGATAACAAATAAGATAATCCTGTAATGCATCATTACTTAACTCTTTAATTTTAGGCATAGACTCCCTTATTTATTTTTAAAAAAAATTGTATAGAATAAGTTGGAGCTTGTTAAGGTATTTTTTCTCTCGCAGCAATTTTGGTAGATCAATTTATGGAGATTAAAACTGAGGGTTTTCGATAAAACGTGACCATTTAATAGTCTGATTTTGTTCTTGTGTATCCCTTTCACCAGAAAGAATTGCTTCCACATAAGTTAAGTTACTAAGAGTTCTCGCCGGCGCACGATTATATCGATATTGCGCGTTCGATTTAAGTAATTGACCAGAGTTTGACTCAATATAATGTCTGAGCATGAAAACCTTGCGAATATTCCAGTTGTGAGGATCTAAGTCAGTATTAAATTGTTTATTAAAAGCATCAATATCATTATAAGCTTGAATGACATATCCCTGTCCGCCATTATAAGCAGATAATGCTTTTCGCCATAAGTCTCTGTGGTTTGCATCTAAAGATGAAAAGTGCGCAACATTATGAGGGGGTAGAGTATTATTAACTAGTTTGTACTTTTCTTTTAAGGTTTTTATAGCAGCTTTAAGATTTGTATAAGGATTCTCAAGACAATTAGTATTGGTAATACTACTAGGCTTATCGCCACATCTTTGAATCTCGGGAACAGTATTTGTATTAAGTTGAAAGACTCCAACACTCTGAGTGCCATTGAACTCTTGATGGGAGAGGTTACATCGACCTGAGGATTCTTGGGTCATGAGACCTAAAAGCATATCAAGAGGAATATTATTTTTGAGGGCCTGTTGTTTAAGTTCATGATAGAAGGCATTAAAACTAATAGGAGAACAAGTTCGATTAAAGTTTTGTATAATGGCATCAGTGTTAAGTCTATTTGCATAATCGAGATCTGCTTTATCTGAAATTTTTTTCATGACATGTTCTAGAATATTTTGGGTTTGAGAGTTAAGGTGCTCAAGCAGTTCTAGCTCTAAGGGAGTCGTTTGCTCTTTTTTACAGACGTAATTATCTTGCTCAAGTCCACTGATCTGTTGTTGGTCGGAGCTTTTTGGAGCTAAGTTTTCAACGGTTTGTTTTTCTAAAAAAGGTGTTTCGTCGGTGGTGATCAGTTCCAAGCCTCGTTTTTTAGCTAATGATCTTAGACTTACCCAGCCTTCGTCTTGGGTTTGATTAACGATAACAGGAACAAAAAAATCTCTTTTAATTCGTTGTGAATTAAAGCTTTTGAAGCTCTTTAAAGGAAGAGACTTTGAATTTGCTAACCAATTTAAAACGGCTATTTCATTTTTTTTGTCTCCCTTAAAGTGTTTATCAACAAACTCATCTGGAATTGTGACGATTGTTCCTGCTTGTAAGGTTTTGTCTGGAATAAAACCATTAAGGGTTTCATTTCTAAGGTTTCTTCCATCTTTAATTTTTAAAGTTAAAGCAAATGAAGGAAGAATAAATAATATGGTTAAAGCTAAAGAAAAACTTCTTGTTAACTCAGATTTTTTCATAGGTATCTCCTTCGGTCTCCTTTAGTATTTTCTTTAATTGATAATACGCAATTTATTGAAATTATTAACTTTAAAGAAAAGTCTTATTAAAAAGTCTATTTTGTCCGATAAGGTCACCATGAAAAAACTGTATTATTTTCAACGCATCTTAGTTTTATTTTTAATCTCTTTTTTGAGTACGAATTTCGTGTACGCTAAAGAAAATAAAATAACGGCTAAAGATTTTAATAAAACATCCTTTAATAAAATGCAACGAATCCGGTTTGCCTATATAGAATTTTTAAAAAAGGTTGAGCAAACTCAACAATTTGGCAACTATCAAGGAGAAAAATTTTCATTTCTTTATAAGTACCAAAATAATATAAAAAGCTTCACTAAAATTTATTCTGCCTATGCTGCTGATGGAGATGTTTGTTTTTTTGGGGGATGGCCTTCAATTGAGAAAAGTCAAATATGTGAAGCCCCTTGGAAGCATACAACAAATGCAAAAGTTTTATCATACGGAGATGTTTATTCCGAGTCTAATGCTTGTGGGTCGCCTTCTCAATTTAGGTGTAATCCCGTTCTTTTTGGGGCTCCAAATGAAAATGTTTCGGCCAATGAAAAAGGCATAAGTATTAATCTTAATCCATCTAATGGTAAGGATAAAGGTTATTGTATTGAAACCTCTGGGACATATGTGGAGTTAACTCAAAAATGTGTGGATGCTTCACACAAATCAGTTGAAAAACTGATTTCTGATTATCAAGCACAAAATGATGAGGGCAATAAAAAAAGAGAACAACTTGTTAAATTCCACGAGTCTATTTTTGGATCAGATGGAAAATCAGGTTTTTGTGCTCGCTTCAGAACTCAAAAGGGCGAAGTTTATGATGCTTGTGACGATTTGCACAGACGCCTTCAAGAGCTTGGTCTTCCTTTGGAAGGTGAACAAACATTAAATACGAATGTGCCAGAAGATCAAGTTGTGACATCTGTAAATACGAGCACGCAACCGGTTCCAACTGAACAAATAGCTGTCCCAGGGCCAGTAAGATCAAATCAAAATTTAAATAGAGGGTTAAGTGTATTGAATGCTTGTCAGGACTATTTAAATGAATCTTCAGCTGACGATATAAAGGGAAGAGCTATTATTCAAAGGCTTCATGGAGGGTTAGCAAGTTGTCTACCGGGTCATACATTAGAAGACATTGCACCACTAACAGACTCTAGCTTAGAAGAAGTTAATGATAATTTTGATAAAATTAATTATCTTTCAGAGCTAAATTTAGAAAATTTTAAAACAATTATTTCAGCACTTATGAGTGCTGAAATAAGTTATTTATATAAAGATGGAGAGTTCCCTCAGGAGTCTTTACCTTTAGACGATCCCAAAAAATTTAAAGATAAGCTTAAGGAGAGTTTCCCAAACATTACTGAGCAAAGATATTCACAAGCCTTTGATGAAGTTTATTCTCAAATTATAGCTAGAAAAAATCAAATTCCAAAACAGCGCTATGAAGATGTGATGCAACCCTTTGAAGCTCTTGCGGATAATAATCCAGACTCGGTTAATAAAACTTGTGGAGCTATTCACGAAGAATATAAAAAACTTTTCCCAGAAAGTATCGATTATTCTCCAAGAGGAAGAGGACTTTCACGTTATACGCGAGCTGGAAAAAAGAAAGCTCAAGACAAACAAAAATTTCTCTTAGAAAAAAGAGCTCTCTTAAGAGAGAAAATTAACAAAACTTATTATGGAACTCAGGTTGGCTTTTTAATGGCAACAGAACATTTTAAGAAGTATGTGATGGACCCTAGTGAAGACTTTGTGCAAAATTGTATTGATAACAAAGAGCATATGATAATTAAGCCAAATGTTCAAAAAGAAAACTATCAAGCAGCGCTTGTAGATGCAAGAAAAAAACTTTTAAACTCGTTATCTGATTTGGGTAATGGAGAGAATTTTTTAGGAATTTCAACCACTCGTGCAATTGATAATGATATTGATGATTATATTAAAACTGATAGTTCCTTAATTTTAAAATCTATTTTACAGGCAAAAGAAAATGAGCAAGAAGATTTGGCTAAATTTCTTTGTTATCGGGCAAAAGAGATTTATGATGAAGATGAATTTGTCCAAAAAGGTATGATCTTAACAGGTGGAGTTGTCTCTTTTGCTGGCCTTATTCTGTCTCCTTTTGGAGGAGGCTTACTTATTCCTGCGGGTGGGGGAATCATGGCCGCTGGAGCTGGTATTGATGGAACAAAAAGTTTATTAGAGCAAGCAAGAATAGAGCGGGCAGTGACTCGTCAAACTTCTGGAAGTGCAACAGATTATACTGATACAACAAGGCGTTTAGAACAAGATCAACAAAATGCAGTTATTAACTTAGTTACAGGAACACTTATGGGAGGAGTTAAAATTCCAATGGCCACAACGGTCAGACCTACAGTTCGTCCTTATGTTAATCGCTTACCGGCTCCAAATAGACAACAAGGGCTCCCTGCACCTACTAATACACCACGATTGCCCGCACCGAGTAGGCAACAAGCACTTCCTGCACCTACTAATACACCACGATTGCCCGCTCCAAATAGGCAACAAGCGCTCCCTGCACCAAGTAACCAAAGGGCCCTGGCCCAGTCTGGAAATGTTCCAAGATTACCAGCTCCTCAAGTTGAAAACTTAACACTCCAAGTTCGACAACAATTTAGTCAAAGAAGTGGTTTGCAAAACCTTCCTTCCGCTCAGATTACTGATGATGTTCTTGCTGGTACAAAAGAAGGTATTAAGTCAAATTCTGGAAGTGCAACTGGGATCGGTATGGCCATTGCTGCCAGGCAAAGAGCGAGAATCATTTTAAAGAATGTACTAGATATACGAGGTGCAATGACTCCAGGTATAGTTAAACGTAAAATAGACTCCCTTCTTAAAAAACTCGATCCTGCTAAATATTCAGACCCTAAAATGCAGCAAGTTGCTAGAGATGAAAAAAAACGGCTGTTAGAGCTTTATAACTTAGCTTATCCTTAAATTAGACTTAGTAAGTATAAACCTAGTCCTGAGATAAGGGGAATACTGAGATTATCATCTTTGATAACCAGAAACTCTGAAAAGGCCCCAACAAGTGGTGAGAGTATTAAAAACATAGAATTATTCAGTAAGGGATTATCATTTATATTTAAATAGATAATATTTATAAGAAAACAGATAGTTGCAAAAGCTAAGCTGCCAATTATAGATTTATTCTTAATAATTTTTTTCTGTCCCCAAATTTGTCCACACAATGATGCAATTGGATCAGCAAAAATAAGATAATAAATGGCCAGATTTGCTATCGGCCATGGATAAAAATAAAAGCACAAAGCAACGCCAAAACAATAATAAGTAAGTCCTGAGAATGAGTGAGTTTCCTCCTGTCTTGCAAAAGGCTTAACTATAAACAAGAAGATTTGGTTAATTTTAGAAAATTTAAAGCGCAGAAGCTCATTTAATAAACCTATAATTCCAATTCCCCCAGCAATAAAGGCAGCTTGTTTACCAGTGAAAGAAAAATAATAGGTGACTCCCATGGCCATCATTCCAGTACATATATGAAAAAATTTTCTGGCCAGATGGAGGTCTTGTTTCGTTTTTAATTCTACCATATAAGCATAATAATAAGTTTTATTTGGTTTTAATACGTTAAAGATCTTTTTTTTTAGTTGCATTCTGAGCGAATTACTTAACTATAAACAGATTACAATTTATAGCGAATTCAGGTAAAATAGTTAACTTAATGAAGAGATCGTTGACCATCATTTTATTTTTTCTTATTTCTTTTTCATGCTTTGCTAAAGAAGAAAACTGGGTTCATTTAACACGTAAAAATGATATCGATGTCTATTCTAAAAAAGTAAAAACTTCTCCTATTAAATTTTTGCGTGCCCAGGGAATTATACAAAGTTCGATTGAAAATATTGTGGCGATTTTGAGAAATGTTGAAAATGCTGTGAATTGGGTACCAAACTTAGGTGAACGAAGTTATGTAAAAAATATTTCTGATACAGAAGCTATTTTGTATGATATCTCTAAAATGCCCTGGCCAGTGACAGATAGAGATATGGTTGTTCATCATAAACTAAGTTTAAGTCCAGATAAGAAGTCTTTAATTTTGAGCTTTCACTCTGTAGAAAATGAACTGAAACCTATTCAAGAAGGCTTTGTGAGAGCAAAAATACATCGGGGGAAAATTATTTTTACTCCCAAAACCAAAAATACAACCTATGTCTCCTTAACGATATTAGTAGACCCAATGGGAGATATTCCTAAGTGGGTTGTGAATCTTTTACAGGTGAAATTACCTTATGAGTTTTTAATGTCTTTAAATAAATTTGCAGCAAAAACTAGTTTTAAGCCAGTTACAGGGATTCAAGAGCTTCTAGATCAGCTGATTAGGTAAATGTCACTCCGCGTAAACCAGTCTCTGTTCAGATACTAAAACATAAGTTATAAATATCCCAAATCTGAAATAAGGAGATTGTTGTGAAGACGTTAGGGATATTAATATTTGTATTGGCTTCTTTAGATATGTATGCCGCACCTCATTTGCCTCTTGATCTGAGTTTTAGCGAATATCAAAAAATTTATCAAAACTTACCTAGAGAAAAGTCCAAAGATAAGCAGACAGAAGTTGACTTTGCCATTGAGGCAGGACAAAAAATGTCTGATTGGATTAAATTAATTAATTCTAATCGTTCTGCTGATCAGGCCATAAGGTTAACGAGTAAAGAATCTCAGTCTAATGGTATACCAATCGAGAGTCCAAAAAAATATGGGCCCAAAACAATCAAAGCTGATTATCAAGACTTAGTTGCTCATATGCCAAAGGAATTAGCAAAAGTTATTTTGTTCGGCGAAGAGCTGACAACACAGCCACCTCTTAAAGATGATGATTTTATTTTTTGGTGTCGTAAAGTCTCTTTGCTTTATCAGACAGCTGTAAGATGGACAACAATGAAGGGGTGGTTGGGTTATTATGCTCAAAGAAAAAAGGAAGATGTTCGTGGATTTTATACTTTAAAAAAGAGAAAAAACTTAGATGCCCAGTTAAAGAATTATGAGAATCTTGAGGAGAAAGATAAGTTCATACTTAAAGAGAGCTTAATAGGTATTTGTTTAAACTCTTCTGTGGCTAAATATAAATGCGAATTAACTTTTTTTGAAGCTGTCCAACTAAATAAATTAGTTGAATATAAAAATAGGTATTGGAGTCGAGCTCAGACAAATTGGGAGGGCTTTTTTAAGATATCTAATCCACGTGATGATGTCTCATGGGTTGAAAGTTCTCCTGGAGTGATGCAGGTGGTATTTAAAGATCCTAAAGATGAAGAAATTGCTTCTTGGTTAAAGCAAAATGTTGAGGATGAGTTTAATTGGAGGGAGAAAAATTGGTCGATGGAGCTTAATTTTATCTCAGGTAATTATCAAACAGCTTATATTGAATTTAAGAAAAATGTTACTCCTCATGTTAAAGGCGGAAATAAAATAGTAATGGATNCCAATACGCAATTGGAAGAGTATGGTGTTAAGTGGACGATTAGGCATGAGTTTGGACATATTTTAAGACTTCCTGACTGTTATCATGAGTTTTATGATGAAGAAGAAAAAGTTATGGTGAATTATCAAATTGATGTATCAGACCTTATGTGTTCACGTGCAGGGCAAATGAATGAGAGAATTTTTAAGGAATTAAAGCGAGTGTATTTAAAAAAGTAGAGTTTTATGAAAACTTATAAAATTGTTTTAAGTTTAGCTGTTGCAGTTTTTTTAGTCTTAAGTGTTGTTCTTGTGCAAGCTTTTAAAACAGAACGTAATTTTGTCGTTTTCTATAATCAAGAGTTAAATTTTTGCTTTTTAGTGGATGATCGTTATTCTTATGAGCTAGATAAAACATTTTTCCGTTATTGGGGTGGAAAAAATAAAGGGAAAATTGAACTTTTAAATGATAAGCTTTCAAAAGACTTAAAAAAAGTTAACTTAAATGGCTTTTTGGCCGGATACAAAAAGTCTAAAAATAATAGGCATTTTGAATATGAGCTTAACCAAGAGTATAAACTAGTTGATAATTTTATCAATGCAAGTAAAAGCCCAGTAAATTTGGTTCCCTATCGCAAAGAGTGCAAAAAAATTATGCAAAATTATAAGAATCATAAAGAAATTTTTAAGGAGAGAAAATGAGAGTTCTAAGTCTAATATTTCTAGTCATGAGTTTGAGCCTTCACACTTATGCCAAAACAGTCAAGGTTGAAATTCTCACCAATCTTGGAGCAATTGAAGCTGAATTATACCCGGATAAAGCACCCAAAACAGTTGCTAATTTTTTGAGTTATGTTGATAAGAAGTTTTATGATGGTTTGATTTTTCATCGAGTGATTAAGGGATTTATGATCCAGGGAGGAGGATTTGATAAAAATTTTGAAAAAAAATCAACAAGTTCTCCCATTAAAAATGAAGCTAATAATGGTTTAAAGAATGACGTGGGGACGTTGGCAATGGCCAGAACCTCTGCCATTAATAGCGCCACATCACAGTTTTTTATCAATGTTAAAGATAATGACTTTTTAAATTACCAAAGTCCTTCTCAGTTTGGTTATGCTGTCTTTGGGAAAGTTGTAAAGGGGATGCCTGTGGTAAAAAAAATTGAAATGACTAAAACGACAACTCAAAAAGGATATCAAGATGTCCCTGAAGAAACTGTTGTTATCAAGTCAATTAAGAGAAAATAAGCACTGGGGCAGTTTGACACTGGTAGTTGATTGACATCAGCTAAATTCTTAAAAAAATTAGGAGTGAGTTGGTATTGTTTTTGCTTATTATAAACTCATAATAATGAGGAGATGATAATGAAAACAATATTTAGTTTATTTATTTTTTTATGCCTAGTGGCCTTGGTAGATACTTATGGTTTTGTATAGAAATTTGAAGGATCTTAATGAGCATGAGTGAGAAAAGGAGAGTCCTAATTGATAATGACCCCTTAATCTTAAAGCTTTGGCAGTATCATGCAGTAAAGGCCAAAGTGGAATTGGATGTCTTTAGCGCAGTCGCTGATTTTTTATCAGTTCAGAATAAATTTGAAAACACAAATACTCTTATATATCTTGATCGTCACTTAGGAGATGATTTAAAAGGTGAGAAAGAAGCAAAAAAACTATATGAAAATGGCTTTAGAGAAATTTATCTTGTCACTGCAGACAGATCTGGGCTGGATCATTTAGGCGAATATATTACTGGTGTTATCAGTAAAAGGCCGCCGTTTTAGAAGTCGGGCCGATTTTTTATGTGAGCGAAAAAGAAGTCTTTTTCGCCCAAATTCTAATGTTTTAATTAAAATTGACATTTTGCTGTTGTAATTGCGAAGTACGTTCTTGGGGCACCTATATTAAGTAACCATCCACTCTGATAATCAACATCTAAATCATAGTCTAATATTTTAGCAGATTGAGCACCAGCTTCGATACAAATTCTATCTGCTTCTTTTGCCGCAGAATCTTTTGCTCGTTTTTTTTGAGTCTTTTTTGAAGCACAATTTGCACACTGTGGATCATAGATGAAGGAGCGTGTTCCTCCTGTTTCAAAGCTTTCACCCTTTTCAGCTAATATCGTTACATCGACACTTGCAAAGGAACTTATCGTTCCTATTATTAGTAATCCAGTTAAAATAATTTTCATAAGTTTCTCCTTTATTTAATGCTAGTTCAAAATCAAAATTTACTTATTTTCTCTTAGCTTTATGCTCAAAAGAAGTGAGCGTAGTAGGATCTACATAGGGGTGTTAGAATTTTAACACCTAAGTTTAATGAGTTTTGAGCGAAAATACAGGGAGTTGAGGAAGAGGGAGTGCTATTTAATTAGAACATAAGAAAAAAGCCGGTGATAAAATACCGGCTTCTGTACAAATTCTTGCTACTTCTGTTGCTAAAGTTGGTAAGAGTTTAGCTACATACATAAAATATTATCTAAGAATAGTTTCGATTCATATCTTGCTGGCTTTGTAAGCTTCGCTGTACAATTTTTTCCACCTTCTAAATATTTTACATCTGCGGTTATGCGAATCCCATACTGACTACATCCAATATCACATGCTACCGCTTCATTTGTTTGTAATATAGATTTTGCTACAGTATATATTGCCAACGGCATTACGGTTGTATCTAAGTTTGTAATTGTGATGTCACTGACATTATTAGCTTTCCAATCTGCTAAGTCTTGCTTGATAATGCTTTTTGAACTCATACAAGAACAGGCATAAGAGGATAGAGATGTTAACATTAACAGACCGAGTAAAATTTTTTTCATAAGTTTTTCCTTATTTAAAGTTTAAGTATTTCCTTTTCAATTTTTTTTATTATGTAACTTAAAAGTTCTTAAATTTAACACCTGAAGATAGCTCAACTAGGATATTAACAATATTTGCTAGAGGTTGAGGTCTATTTCGTGCTAACTCACACCATACGGTCCTTTTTTCTCCAGTAATTTTATTTTTAACTTTACACTCTTTAGCATTTCCATATTTAGTACTTTCTAAATATTCAAAGGCATGGTACTTGTGTGCTTCTGCTAGCCATGACTTGGGCGGAGCTTGAGTTTTATCAGTCCATTCTTCTAAGCCAGCTTGGTTGTCAAAAAGCCCTGATTTTTTCCAGTCTTTAGTCACAACCCAAAAGAAGTCAGGTTGATTGTGGTTTCTATCCTCTTTTCTGTTACCGTCTCTAGGGCCGACGCGGTTTTCATTACGAGGTTTTCCAACATGAGTCGATCTCCATTGTCCGCCAATAATGTTATAATCTTCATCTAACTCAAGATCATAGATCATGGTTTTGTTAGTGATCTCATCATCAGATTCACTGTTGTAATCTTCTCTGACGGGTTTAAGGTATTCAAGATAATTCATTGTTGTTTCAACACCTACAATATATTTTGTTTTTGGGTGTCTATTATTTTTAAATTGATCTCTTTTATGAACTTCTTCAATATTGCGCTCTACACTTTCATGAAAAGTTCCACTGTAAGGATTGAAGTATTTAAATGAATATCCATACATAGGATGGTTATCAACGGGAGAGTCAACTTTTCTTTCAACAATAAAGCTTCTTCCTTGTTTTCCAATAAGGTTGGCCAAGGCTAAATGCCATTTTGCGGGATGTACACCTGAGCAGCTAGGTGTTAGTTTTCCAGTATATTTGTTTACTTTTGTATCATAGAGTCTTCCATAAACATCTTCTTTGGCCTTAGCACTACAGCGATTTCCTACTAATATTGTTCCTCCAGATTGATACTCACCATTTTGATCAGTTGTAAGTGGTCCTTGGATTAAAGAATTAAACCAATAAAGTGAAACAAGCCCTTTTATATCATCAGGATAAAATTTGAGTTTAATAGGTGTTCCATTACTTCTTTTTCCAAGTTCAAAACTAATCGCTTTTCGAGGTCTAGGGATAAGGCCAGCAGCTGTTGACCAACCATTACATATTCCTTCCCAAGAAGCGATATTTTGAACTAAGGGTTCATCAATAATATAGTTTTTATCTTCTTCAAGTGCTTGGGGGAGAACAATTTCTATCGCCTTTAAAGGGTCTGTTTCTTGTCCTGATTTGAGTAAAGCTAAGGCCCTTTGAGATTCAATTCTTCGATTAAGAACTGTATCAACTTTTAGTGCGGTCTCAATCGAGTCATACCAGCCCCATTCAACATACTTTGTGGCCAATTCGGCCGTATTAGTCGCAGCCGCTGTTATATCTACCAGTTCAGAATAATAATTATTTTTACCATAGCGATACATATAATCCATAAGTCTGTTGGTAAGGTCAAAGCTAGTGTCTCCAAGTAAAAGATCGTATTTTTCCGAAGGAGCAAGTTGAGTTAACTCTTCATTGCTTAACTGATCTATGTATTTAAGCACCGTTTTTTTGCGCTTATCAAAGGACTTTTTTGTTGCTTTCCATTGATAGATATATGTTCTTGTAAAATCTAAATAATAGGGGACTGAGGCATTTTCAAAAGGATCAGCAATAACTCCTTTAGCAAGTGGCCAATAAGAAGTTGTCCATGGCTGTCTATCAGTTGTTTTTTTGTTAAGACCTTGGTCGATGATATCATAAAAGTTCTTAATATAGTTTTTATCTTCAGTTACTTTTTCAACATCTGAATAGATTTCATCGACTTCCATCGCAACAAAAGGATATATTTTTGTTTTTGCTAGAGCAGTATTAAGCGATGTTGCTAATACTGCTAGTGTCAAAATATTTTTTATTATCATTTTCTTTCCTCCAAGCAAAATGGATGATTTATTTTCTTAATCCAAGTCTAAAAAGATACTAAAAGCTTGCGAGTAAGATTTTTCTACAGCATGAAGCATAAAGTCCGTTTTTATATGGTCTCTTCCGTACTCTTCGCCTATTGTTGAATAAGTTCTTCGACTCAATATATTCGTCGTATTATTATTCAATAGACGTAAACTTCCCGGAGTCCAGTAGTACATATTAGAGTATTGGTAATGACACCATTTCATGGAACCTTTTTCTGCATCAAAATCACTTTCCATGATATGTGTGATTTGGTCACACTTAACAGTGTAGCTTCCATCAGAGTTTCTTGATTGCTGAATGAGTTTTAAGGCCCTAAGGTCTAGGTCTTTATTTTTGTGATCATTGCGGATATTTTCTTTTAAGCGACTGATAAGCTTTCTTCTTTTATTTGGATTTTCTAAATACTTTTCTACTTTACCAGTAAAGTGATCTAACCATTCTTGAGAAGTAACGGCCTTATCTAAAAATTCTGGGTCTAAGGTATAAATACCTTCATCTGTCATAACCGAAGGAGCAACATGATAATACCAAATAAGATCTTTAGTTGCTTTTCTCCACCAATAGGCAAAAATATTTGTCGCTCTATGCTTTCCATCGTTATATAAAACGTGGCGATAGATATCTGAATAATACACAAAGAGTTTCATTGAGTCGATATTATCTTGTTGTTTCATTTCATAAGACCAAACCATGGCCCTATTTGAACAAATACTGCTACTGGTATCCTCAGTTCTTAATCCTTCAAAAAGCTTTTGAGCTTCTTGAGTTGAAACAATTGTTGGATAATAACCTTCCATTGGGTCAGTTGGTTCAGCATAGCTTTGGAGTGCGATTAAAGAAGTGGCCAAAGCAAATAATTTTTTCTTCATAATATTCCTCACTTTTGGTGGTTTGAAAGTGTTTGTAAAACATCTTTGGTTTTAAAATCGTAGACGGTTTATAAATGAAAGGAGCGATGGAGTAAAGCTTTATTGTGCAAAGTGTAAGGTTTACACGTCGGGTTATTTGGGCTGCAACCATGTAAAAATGTTAGAGTTTCAAGGAGAAGCTTCAGATCTATGGTAAAAAAGCTTATGCAAAAAAATCTTTCCAATGAACTACCAATTTCCGCATGGTTACCCCTTACCAAAAAAGAAGCGCTTAAGCGTGGATGGGAAGAATTAGATATCGTTTTAGTCACTGGAGATGCTTATATTGATCATCCAGCTTTTGGTAGTGCAGTTATTGGGAGAATTATTGAGTCTTATGGCCTCAGAGTTGCTCTTATTGCCCAACCAAATTGGCAGGATGATCTAAGAGATTTTAAAAAGTTTGGTACACCTAAATATTTCTTTGGAGTTACGGCCGGAAATATGGACTCTATGGTGAATAAGTATACTGCAAGTAAGCGTATGCGCTCTGTTGATGCTTATACGCCTGGAGGGGCGACTAATTTTCGTCCAGATTACGCTGCTATTGAGTATACAAAAATTCTTAAAAAACTTTTTCCTCAAACACCAGTTGTTTTAGGTGGAATAGAAGCCTCTTTAAGGCGAGTGACACATTATGATTATTGGCAAGATAAACTTATGCCTAATATTCTTTCAAGTTCAAAAGCAGATATGCTTATTTATGGAATGGGAGAGCAACCTTTAAGAGATATTTTAACTCTTTTAAAGAAGGGAGTGCCATTTGATTCTTTAAAAACAATTAAACAAACAGCTTTTATCCAGGAAGCGAGAAAAGAACTTCCTAAAAATAAAAAATGGGAAGATTATGAGTTGGCTTCCCATGAAGACTGTTTAAAAGATAAGTTAAAATTTGCACGAAATTTTAAATACGTTGAAACAGAATCAAATAAACAATTTGCAAAGCGACTTTCGCAAAAAATAGGAAATAGTCGTCTTGTTATCAATCCTCCCTATCAGGTTATGACAGAACGAGAAGTCGAGGCTTCCTTTGATTTACCTTATACTCGATTACCTCATCCCAAGTATAAAAAACGAGGAGCAATTCCCGCTTATGATATGATTAAGTTTTCTGTGAATATGCATCGGGGTTGTTTTGGAGGGTGTAGTTTTTGTACCATTTCTGCCCATCAAGGAAAATTGATTGCTTCACGCTCGCAAAAATCTATTCTCAAAGAAGTTGAGGCCATAACTGCTCTTCCCGATTTTAAAGGGTATCTTTCAGACTTAGGAGGTCCTTCGGCCAATATGTACCAAATGAAAGGCATTGATCCTAAGATTTGTGATAGATGTAGTGCCCCTAGTTGTATTTATCCTTCTGTTTGCGGAAATCTTGACACTAATCCTATGCAGATGATTGAAATTTACAAGCAAGTTAATCAGCATCCAAAAATAAAAAAAGCTTTTGTCAGCTCTGGATTACGCTATGATCTCATGTTTAATAAGAGATCTAAAAATCCTAAGCATGACGAAGAGTATGTAGAGCAACTTGTAACTCATCATGTTTCTGGGAGACTAAAAGTCGCACCTGAGCATACTGAAAAACATGTTCTTGATATTATGCGTAAGCCATCTTTTGAACTTTTTCATACATTCAAGGAAAAGTTTGATGAAATTTGTTACCGAAAAGGTCTTAAGCAAGAAATTATACCTTATTTTATTTCTTCTCATCCTGCATGTGAGCCTCAAGATATGGCAAGTTTAGCAGCTAAAACAAAAGAGCTTGGTTATCGATTAGAACAAGTTCAAGATTTTACACCAACACCAATGACTGTAGCTACAGTTATTTATTATTCAGGATTTCATCCTTACACACTTAAAAAAGTTAAAACGGCCATTAGTTTTGATGAAAAAACTAAGCAGAGAAAGTTTTTCTTTTGGTATAAGAAAGAGAATAAAAATTTTATTAAAAATTCTTTGGCAAAAATGAAGCGACTCGATTTAAATCAGATACTTTTTGGTCAATAAAAACGGCCGCCTGAATGGGGCCAGGCGACCTAAGAAAGAAAGCAAAATTATTATATAAATAAAGTACTTCTTTCTTTGTTTTTTACTTTGCAATGACAATGCCAATTTATAGAGAGCTTTGTAAGGACTTTTTGCCATTTTGATACTGATATAATGCACCTTGCATCGTGTAAGATTGAACAAATTGGCCCATGTCTCTTTTAAAGCCTGTAAGAATGGGAAAAACTCTTTTCAAAACTCATTTGAGGCTATAGATACATCTAAGGCCATATACTAAGGAGAAAAGTGAAGTTTTTCTATTTTATCTTTATTGTTTATTTTTTTCTTCCTATGGGAGTTGGATACGGCTTTGGGCCGGTTGAAATCTATAGCTCAGACTTTGAAAGTGTTTATGATCTGTCTGGCAGAAATGGTTTTCCTGGCAGAGATGGTGCTGATGCTTATCCAGCGGATTGTTCAGATGGACAAACTAGGCAAGGCCGATCTGGAGAAGATGGAAATGATGGAGAACCAGGAGAAAATGGTCGGGATGCTTTAGTTTATTATGATGACTTAAGTGAACTTTCGAAGTTAATAATAGACCAAAGTGGTGGCCGAGGAGGTGCTCCAGGAAGAGGTGGTGAAGGAGCGCCAGGTTGTCATGGTGGTGAACATGGAGAGTCTGGAGAAGATGGAGTTTATGGTAAAAATGGAACCTATGGGCGACTTTTTTTAATCCCAAATCATCAGAGCTTAGAAAAAGCGAATACAACAAGTGTTGTCACCTTGGCTGAATTAGTGCGTGAAGGTCTTAGTTTGGGGGAAAATATTTGGAGTTCGCGTCAGGGAGCAAAAAAATTATTTCATCCACGCTCTCGAATTAGAGATCAGTATTATATTTATAAAGATAGAATTACGTATCAGGTTAAAGTTGTTTGGTCGGCTTCCTCTTCATATACAAAGTTTCATGATACGAAATTGGCCCTGTCTGTAAAAGATGGTCAGCTGAGAGTTATTAGTTATCGTGGGGCCATTATTGATTATAGAGTTAAGAAGCGAGGGGAAACATTTTATTTTGAAGTGTTTAATGTTATCGATGAGCTTGAGGTTAAAAATCTTTATCTTGCTAAACTCCGTGCTCAAGGCGAGGACTTAACACTTGAAGTGAAAGAACGCTTTATTCCTAACTTTAAAGTGGAAACCACTTTTGTTATTTCACTAAATTCTCAAGGGCAAACAATTGGATCTTTTCCTATTGATCAGGACCTTATCGAAAAACGTGGAAAGACATTCTATTTAAATATAGGAAAATTAAACTTTCCTTCTCATTTGAAAAAACACGGAACAAGATTAACCATCAATCTCTCTATTTATAGAAAGGCTAAAGAGCAAACTCGAGTTCTTTCTCTTAGGGGAGTCTACCGTATTTAATCCATTTTTTCAGAAAGCCTTTCCCATTCTGTGTAGAGTTTAGTTAATGTTGTCTCAGCCTGATCAAGTTGTTGTTGTAAATCATTAAATTGAGTAAGCTTTTGTGGATCTTGTTTCGTAAAATCCATTTCAGTCATTTTTTGTTTTATTTGTTCAATTGTTGTCTCTGTATTTAAAATATCAGACTCAACAGTTTCCCAGCGTATTTTTTCTTTATTTGTTGGGCCTGTTGGCGAAGAAATAGATGAGCTTTTTGGTGGATGATTTGATTTGTCATTTTCAACTTGCGGGAGCTTTTTTTCTAGTTCTAGAGCATGGAGATATGGTGCTACCTGAGAATAACCTCCCTCAAAAATTTCAATATTATGATCGTGAACCAGCCATGTTGTATTACAAGTATTGTCAAGAAAGGCCCTGTCATGGCCGATGATAATAACAGCAGCATTGTAATTTGCAATTTCTTTTTCTAGTAACTCAATTGTTTCAATATCTAGGTCGTTGGTTGGCTCATCAAACACCCAAAGATCAGCGTCATTTTTCATAAAAAGTGCCAGTTGAAGCCGGTTTTTTTCACCTCCCGAAAGGGTATAAATAGGACGATGAACTTGTTCTTTTGCAAATAAATAATCCTCTAAATAAGAAATGACATGTTTTTTAGAGCCGTTTGGAAGGTGAACAAAGTCTTGTCCATCTCCGATGAGTGAAAAGGGAGTTTTTTCTAAATCAAGAGCATCTCTTTTTTGATCAAAGATATGCACTTTTAACCCCTCTAATGATTTTATGGAGCCACCCTTTAGTGGAAGCTTTTGACTGAGAAGACTGATAAGAGTTGTTTTCCCCGCACCATTAGGTCCAATAAGGGCTATCTTATCACCTCGATAGACTCCAAGGTTAAGGTTTTCAAATATTTTTTCATCTTGATAATAAAATTCGCCTTCTTTAATTTGAATTAATTGTTTTGATTTTCTTCCAGAGTGGGCGAGATTGAGATTCACAACTTTACGAGAGCGCTCTTTTAGTTTTTGAATATCAGACTTTATATTATGAAAACCTTCGACTCTTTTTTTGGATCTCGTTCCTCTGGCCTTAATACCTTGACGCATCCAAGCTAGTTCTCGACGATGTTGATTTTCAAGTTTATCGAGATTTTTAGCGAGTTCTTTTTCTCTTTCTTCAAGATATTCAAGATATTCCAAATAAGTTCCTTCAAAACTATTTATACTTCCTCGCTCAATATGAATAATTTTATTAGTGACATGATTAAGAAGATATCTGTCGTGACTAATGATCATGTATGTTGCCTGAGAATTAGATAATTCATCCTCAAACTTCTCGATTGTTTCTACATCAAGGTGGTTTGTTGGCTCATCCCACAGAATGAGATTAGCTTTACTGGAAAGACCTATACTTAAAGCTATTTTTTTTTGTTCGCCTCCACTCAGTTTATGGACAGGAGTTTGACGCTCTTGCAGGTCAAAATGATTTAAATAATTTAAGTAAGAACTTTCAAGCTCCCAGCCATGTGCGGCTTCAAACATTTCTAAGAGTTCTTGTTGTTTGTGGATTAATTCTTCGCTTTCATAATTTTCTAGAAGTTGTTTTTGAATAACGGAGAGTTCTTTATGGATTTTGTAAAGATGAGGATAAAAAGAAAGATAAAAGTTTTCAATATCTAATTCAGGATAGGTCTCTATATCTAGCTCTTGAGGAATATAAAACAAAGTAAAAAGCTCATTATTTCTATCAAAAATAAAAGGAGGTTTAGAGATGTCAGGAGTTACTTTTTGTGCCAAGATATTAAAAAGAGTTGATTTTCCTTGTCCATTTAGTCCAATCAACCCAATTCGGTCTCCTTGATTTATTGTGAGTTTCGCATCTTTAAAGATAACTTTTTCTCCAAAAGCGAGATTCATATTTTGTAAATTACATAATATAGGCATATTAGCTCTTTGTGTTAAATTGGTTGTAATCAGTACCTAATATACAATATAATTTACGGATTGTAATAAAAGGAAGTGAAATGTTAAAACAAAGAATCTTGGAGCAATTAAAAGATAATGTTCAAAAAGAATTGAATCAGCTAAAAACGGCTTATGAGACCACTAAAAATCTTGTTCAAGCAGGAGATTTAAAGTCTGATGGAAAATATGATACCCGAGCAACTGAAGCAAATTATCTGGCAGATGGGCAGAGGCAAAGAATTCATGAGCTCGAACAAGAGTTAGAAATTCTGGCCGAAGTCTCCCTGAGTAAACAGGCTTCAGCTTCAATAGGTTCTTTAGTAACCATTAAATTTAATGATATGGTGAAAAAATACTTTATTGCACCAACAGCAGGGGGCACGATGCTTAAGCTAGATGATGAAGTGGTGCTTGTCATATCAGTTTTTTCACCTCTTGGAGATGCAGTGCTTAATCTTGAAAAAAATGATTCTTTTGAAATTGAGCTTAAGGGGGAAATTCGAGAATATCAGCTACTTGATATTTATTAGACTAAATACGCAGTGCAACTTCTCAAGTGATATTTTATCAAGCTAGAATAAGCCTTTAATAATAGCTGAGGTGTTTTATGAATGATGTGATGACAAATAAGACCGATTATTGTGTAGAAAATTTTGTTGCAGGAAAGTGGGTAAGAGGCAGTGCTGGGCATATTGATGTCATTAGCCCTTATACCGGTAAACCTTGTGGTGAGGTTCATTTGTCTTTGACTCAAGATGTTGCTTCAGCAGTTGAAGCGGCAAAAATAAATCAAAAAGAGTGGGAACAAACTCCTTTAAAAGCAAGGACTCAAGTTTTATTTAATTTTCGTGATATTCTTTTACGTGATGAACAGAAAATAGCTCAAGTCGTTGCTTTAGAAAGTGGAAAAACTTTATCTGAAGCTATTGCAGGAATTAGAAAAGGAGTTGAAGTCTTAGAGTATGCTTTGAGCTTACAAAACTCTGACTTAGGTGGGAAAATGGAGGTAAGTAGAGGGGTGTTTTGTGAATATCGCAGAAAGCCTTTGGGAGTTGTGGCTTCAATCACACCTTTTAATTTTCCGGCGATGGTACCTATGTGGACAATTCCTATTGCTATTGTTTTAGGTAATGCTTATATCTGGAAACCCTCAGAAAAAACTCCTATTACTAGTCAATTTATTGCTAATGCTTTTCATGAAGCTGGACTACCTGCTGGAATCTTGACTGTCGTTCAAGGTGCTAGTGAAGCAGTTAATGCCTTGGCGGATCATACAGATGTGAAAGCGATTAGTTTTGTTGGCTCGACTAAAGTGGCACAGATTGTTTATAAACGCGCTACGGAGAAAACAAAACGAGCTTTGTGTTTAGGTGGGGCAAAAAATCATATCATCTTACTTCCTGATGCAGATATTGAAGTTACAGGTGCTGGTATTTCAGACTCTTTTACTGGTTGTGCAGGACAAAGATGTATGGCCGCTTCTGTTTTATTAGCGGTAGGGGATGTAGATAAACATATTACTAAGATAAAAGAGCGGGCTGCTTCTCAAGTTCTTGGCCAAACAATGGGTGCAATTATTACGCAAGAACAATTAGACTTTTTACATGAAGCCATAGAAAAAGCGTTAGAGGAAGGTGCAAAAATCATTTTTGATGGCAGAAAACTATCGGCTCCACAAGAGAACTCTGAAGGATATTGGTTTGGCCCAGTTATTTTAGATAATGTAAAACCAGGATCTACAGCTGCTAAAATGGAGCTCTTTGGGCCAATACTTTCAATCATTAGGTGTCAAAATATTTCTGAAGCTATAGAAGTTCAAAACTCTAGTGAATATGGAAATGCTGCAAGTGTCTTTACCAGCTCAGGCCCTATGGCAGAATATGTCGCTTCAAATACTAAATGTGGTATGTTCGGAGTGAATATTGGGGTTCCTGTTCCCAGAGAGCCATTTAGCTTTGGAGGAGTCGATGTCTCTAAGTTTGGCCACGGTGATATCACAGGGGTTCATTCTTTAGACTTTTGGAGTGATGTAAAAAAAATAACAACAAAATGGGAATTACAGTCCGATGCCAATTGGATGAGTTAATAAAGCGAGAAAGTTTATGGATTTAAAAGATAAAACATTTAAGAGAACTTCACATATTGTTTTAACTTCTCATGCTAAGCAGATTTTTAAACAAGTTCCTAAGATTAATTGGGCAAATGAAAACCCTGATGAAAGAGGGCCGGTTATTGCAACTATTTCAGAAAAAGAAAATAGAAATGCGATAGGGTCTCATTCAGGTTCATATACTGTTTACAGAGCGTTATCCATTGCATCTGGGCATTTTCCTCGTGAGCATAGGCCAGAGTTAACCAATACTGAAGGTACATATCATTTCAAAGCAAATCCTTCTTGGTTTGAAGAAAATAAAATTGTGACAATTGATCCTTTTGNGGCAGACATTAATATTCACTTTAAAAAATTTTTAGATGAAGGCTATAATGTTAAGCCTTCTGTAGCGGTCACCCAAGCTCATTTACATATTCCTGAAGTAAAAGAAGCCATTGAAAAAAAACGACTTAAAGCTGATGGAAAGATTGTCAAAGAAGATGGTTCTGTAAAATGTACGAAAGTGGCCATTGAACCCGTTTGGTATTTACCAGGTATAGCTCAAAGACTTGGTGTTGATGAGGGGGATTTAAGAAATGTTCTTTTTCAGGAAACAGGAGGAATGTTTCCAGAGTTGGTAACGAGACCTGACTTAAAGCTTTTACTGCCGCCAATTGGTAGTACAACAGCTTATATATTTGGAAACCCAGATGACTTACAAAACCCTGATGTGGAACTTACTTGCCGTGTTCATGATGAATGTAATGGTTCGGATGTTTTTGGCTCTGATATTTGTACTTGCCGTCCTTATTTAACATGGGGGATAGAGGATGCAGCGAGAACTGCTCAAAAAGGTGGGGTTGGGCTTATTGTTTATTTTAGAAAAGAAGGACGTGCGTTAGGTGAAGTCACAAAGTTTTTAGTCTATAATGCACGTAAAAGACAAGAAGGTGGTGACTCAGCTAAAAATTATTTTTATAGAACAGAGTGTGTTGCAGGAGTCCAAGATGCGCGTTTTCAGGAGTTTATGCCTGATGTTTTACATTACTTAGGGGTTAAAAAAATTCATAATCTTCATTCAATGAGCAATATGAAATATGATGCTATTGTAAATTCTGGAATTGAGGTCGTTAAAAGATTATCTATTCCCGATGAACTGGTCCCTGCTGATGCTCAAGTTGAGATTGAAGCTAAAAAAGCTGCTGGTTATTATACTGCAGGAGATGTTAAGGACGAACAATCTTTAGAAAAGGTTCAAGGAAGAAAGTTAGATGAATAAGATAAAAATAGATGATGTTGATTATTTATTATCAGCACAAGCTGTTAGGCAGTCAACGTCTAAAATATATGAGCTTGCTAAAAATGGAAAAACTCATTTTAGTTTAAATGAAGAAAAAGTCGCAGATTGTGCAGATTATGTTTTAGAAGTCATAAAAGAGAATTATCCAACTTTGGAAATCCCTTTTCATTCACGATGGAATCATTTTCAAGTAGGGGGAATTGATCGTTTAGGCGAGCTTAATCATTTATTGCAGGATTTTGATAAAAAAGAACAAGCACGTATAAAGCTTGATCTTGTTGTTGTCTCTGTTCTTTTAGATGCAGGAGCAGGGGGGAAATGGTCTTATGAAGAAGAGAATAAGCGATTTAATCGTTCCGAAGGATTGGCGGTTGCAAGCTATCATATGTTTTTAGAAAAAAAATTTTCTTCTCAAGATAAATGGGAGGTCGATGCAGTTGGTTTATTAAACTTCACGACAGATAATTTAAGACAAGGGTTTCAAGTTTCAGAGAAAAATCCTTTAGTGGGTATTGAGGGGAGAGTCAAACTACTTAATAAATTAGGTGAAGTTATTCAAAAGAATACTGAAATTTTTCCAGGTGGCAGACCAAGTGGAATTTTAGATTATTTAATGGGAAAACAAGGGCATTCTTTTGAAGTTGAAGATATTTTAAAAGCAGTTTTAGCTGGGTTAGGTCCTATATGGCCGGGTCGAATTTTTGTTGAAGATATTAACTTAGGAGACGTCTGGCATTATCCACCTTTAGATAAAGATATCCAAAAAGATTCTGTTATTTGTTTTCATAAATTGAGTCAATGGTTAACTTATTCTCTTGTTGGGCCCATGGAGTCTGCAGGATTAAGCATTACTGGGGCTGAAAAACTTACTGGCCTGGCAGAATATCGAAATGGAGGACTGTTTTTAGACTTTAAAGTGATTGACTTAAAAGATAAAAATTTGCTTGAACAAGAACACCTCCCAAGTAGCGAGCTTGTGATTGAGTGGCGTGCTTTAACAATACAGCTTTTAGACCGTTTGGGGACAATTATTCAAGCCAAGCTTGATAAAAAAGCGGCTGAGTTTCCGATGGTTAAAGTTTTAGAAGGTGGTACATGGTGGGCCGGCCGTAAAATAGCTAAAGAAAAGAGAGCTGATGGAAGCTCTCCCTTAAAGTTAAAATCAGATGGAACAGTATTTTAAAGAGGAAAAAGAGAATGAATAAAAATGTTTTTGAGATTAAGCATCCCATTATTGAACATAAACTTGCTTTTTTGCGAGATAAAAAGACAAGCAGTGATGAATTTAGAAGAATCATTACCGAGCTAACTAAGTTTTTAGCCTTTGAAGCGACTAAAAATTTAGAAGTTTGTGATTCTCATATTGAAACACCTATTTCCTCAGCTGTTGTCAAAAAAATTAAACAAGCTCCTGTTGTGGTTTCAATTATGCGAGCAGGAAATGGAATGATTGATTCGATGTTAACTTTATTACCTTTTTGTTCAGCAGGGCATATCGGTATATACCGAGATAAATTCATTCATAATACAGTTGAATATTATTTTAAATTACCAGATGATGTTAAAGGAAAAGAAATTTTATTAGTCGATCCTTTATTGGCCACAGGAGATACAGCAATTGCTTCTCTAGACCGTTTAAAACAATATGAAGTGGGAAAAATAAGAATGCTTACGATTTTGACCTGTCAGTATGGAATAGATCGTGTTCATCATTTTCATCCTGATGTCGATATTTATACTTTAAGTAGTCATGAAGAGCTAAATGATAAAGGTTATCTTGTACCTGGTTTAGGAGATGCTGGTGATCGTTTGTTTGGAACTCTTTAAGTTTAATGGTGTTGTGTCTTTTTTTTTGATTTAAAAAAGAAATAATTAAAGGCAATAAAAAAAGTTGTGTTTTCTTTTGATTTAAATAACGGACTATTTTGATTAGCAGAGTTTGAAAAGTTTCTATAGGCCATACCAATGATATAGAAAATATCATCTTGGTTATCAAGAAAAAAATGTTGAAATATCACCTCCAACATAACCTGATTTTGCATTAAAGCGTTTTCTGGATTGTGTGACATCTGCTTGGGGAACTTCATAAAAATAATCGGTTAATTGCTCAGTGGCCCAATTCATTTTGAAACTTAAATTGATTTTAAAACGATGATTAATATATTTTGTTAAGTCAATTTGTGGGTAAAAACGAAAACCTCTTTGTTTAGTGAAGTTAAAGTCAGTTGAAAAGACATATCTTAAGGGAAGCTCAACTTCAATTCGAAATTTTTTTGAGTGAAAGGCATCAATATTTAGCCTTGGTCCTATCTCTCCGAGCCAATCTAAATCCTGCATTCCTTTTCTGGCATCATTATTTTCTGAGTTTGCAGGAAAAGAAGCTGAAAAGCTAAGATCAATATCTAAAAACTCATTTTTAAAAAACCTAGCGCGAGTTCCTTTGCGGTCATTGCGAAAAATTTGCCCTCGGTATTTTCCAGTTGGTATCGCTATGTATCTCATCCTTCCTTGGTTCGCAGCGGGATAATCGAAAATATAGCCTCCGCCTCCAGCTAAGCCTAATTCATAAAGAGGAAGTTTTGCTTGAATAGAAAAACTAAAGCAGGTTAGAATGGTAAATAAGATAGAATAAAACATATATAAGTACTTTAGTCGCTTAATCAAAAGGTGCAAGTGTGGATCAAATTTCTGTTATTGATTTTTCTAAAGTTATGAACTCGTCTAATGATTGGGTATTGCTTGATGTCAGGACCGATGAAGAATTTCATTTGGTCAACCTTGGAGGGATACATATACCATTAAATGAGCTTCCTCAAAAGTTTACTCAGCTAGATCAAAATAAAAAAATTTACTGTCTTTGTCATCACGGTGTTAGGAGTGACTCAGCGGCAATATTTCTTAAATCAGAAGGCTTTGCCAATGTTTATAATATCGTAGGGGGGATTGATGCATGGTCTCTCTATGTGGATGACACGGTGTTGCGCTATTAATTTTTAATGATTTAGTAAAAAATATTAGAAAGACTTATTTTTTCTATAATTTTTACTTTAATTTTTGAAATAAGCAAAGTACAGTATTTGTAAACGGAATTTAAGAGAGGTATGGAATGAGCTTTAAATTTTTTGGATTAATTTCCCTAATTTGTATTTTATTAAGTTTTAGTTCTTATGGGCGAGTTTATCAGTATGATGAAATTCGTGAAGAAATCAAAGATATGACATTGGATAATCATAACCCTTGGCATAGCTATTCAAAGGCCAGAAAAATGTTAATGCAAGAAATTCATTTAAGACAAGACCAAGATGGCTACTTTGTCCAAGATGTTTATTGCCAAGTTAAGTTTCGTCATAGAGTAGGACCTAATACGATGCCAAGTCATACAAAAATCAATATTGAACATACTTGGCCTAGAAGTCGATTTGGGGAAAGAAAAGGAAATTCAAAATATAGAACTATGGAGGCAGATCTTCATCACCTCTATCCAACAGATTCGCGAACAAACTCAACACGTGGAAATTATAAGTTTACTCAATTTAAATCAAATGTATCTGGTTTAAAAAATTGTCCATTTTCTAAAAGAGGTTATGTTTCTTCAATTGGTGAAGACGGATTTGAACCACCAGAGAATCACAAAGGGAATGTTGCAAGGGCCCTCTTTTACTTTGCAGTTAGATATGACTTAAGAATTTCAGAACATGAAGAGTTTTTTCTAAGACAATGGAATTTAATTGATCCTGTTGATCAAGAAGAAATTGATAGAAATAACATGGTTGAAGGTATTCAAGGAAATAGAAATCCTTTTGTTGATGACTCTCAATTAGTTGAGTTAATTACTGACTTCTAAAAATTCATAATCAAAGCTTTCTGATATAAAGGAGTTTCAGTTATAATATATTTCAAAGTGAGAAAATATTGTGGCTGAAACTCTGAATCTTTTAACATTTATTCTCGGTGCTGTTCAAGTTGTAGACATTCTTATTGCTCTAGGTTTGTATTTTGTTTATAACAAAAATACCGATTATCTTTATGTTTTACTTTTATAAGTAGGCATGTGTTTAAACTTTATGACAGATAGCTATCTTGGAAGTTTTAGTATTAAGCATGTCTTTTTTTCTAGTATCTTTGCTGGGTTTAGTGGTATTGCTCTTACTCAACTAGTTTCTAGGCATTATAAAGGAGATAGTTCTTTATTTAAGCTTTTAAAATACTTAGTGCTTGGCTATTTAACTTCAATTATTTTTTTCTCTTTGGGGGTAAGAAATCTAACGCTTCTTTCTTTTATTATTTGTTTATCTTATCTTATTCCTTTGTTTTTAGTGCTCTTCACTGCTTTTAAAAACATAAAAAAAAGAAAATTTAAAAAAATAACTATTGATGGATTATGTTTTTTTATTAACAGTGCTAATATGGGGAATTCATTATTTAGACTATCCTTTTTTAAGGCCATTAGAGAATTTAAAGTTTTCTATTTTTGGCTTTTCATTTGCTCTTCTTTTAACTTATTTAACTTCAATTATCTTGCCCGTTGTTATTAATCGAAGGATTTATTTGTATTTAAATGATACTTTGGAAGAAAAACTTCAAGCGAAGTCATTAGAGCTTAAAAAGGCGCAAGAGCATATGGTCGCTAAAGAAAAATTGGCATCTTTAGGGGCTTTATCTGCAGGAATTGCTCATGAAATTAAAAACCCACTCAATATTATTAAAAGCTCTACCTATGTCATTCGTAAGTTTTATACAAATGAACTTCCGATTTTCCAAGATTTGGCAAACCAAAATAAGTGTCAAGAATTAACCGAAAAAATTAATTCTTCAACGAAGAGATTGAAAACAGTTTCTGAACTTATAGATACTAATGTCAATAGGGCCGATAACATTATTCAAAGTATGTTAGCTCAATCCAGAGGATCGAAGTCTCAATTAGTTTTAAGTGATATGAATAAGTTGATTAAAGAAAATATCAACTTTGTTATAGACTCCACACGACGAAAATATGCAGTAAATATAAAGGTGGATTATAACTTTATGGCCAATGAGAAAGTGAACTTATATTATGAAGACTTTGGACGCATGATTATTAATATTGTTGATAATGCTCTTTATGCTATGGCAAAAAAAGATTATAAATCAGAAGAAGCCCCTTTATTAGAGGTTGGGACTTATGATGATGGTGATTTTTTTTATTTAAGTATTAAAGACAACGGAACAGGGATACCAGAAGATCTTAAGCATGATATTTTAAACCCTTTTTATACGACTAAACCTGTTGGAGAGGGAACGGGGCTAGGTTTATCGATTGTTTACGATGTTGTAAAACTTCATGAGGGGACTTTAGAAATAGATTCTAAAGAAAGTCAATATACTTTATTTAAAATGTCTTTTTCTAAGAAAATTTAAAATATGTAATAATAAGCGTATTTTCTTCACTCATAAATAAGGAGGGACTATGAAGTTTATTCTTTATTTGTTTTGTTTGGTTGCTTTCAATACCTATGGGAAGACACAGGTGGCCACTTTTGCTGGTGGATGTTTTTGGTGTATGGAACCTCCCTATGAAGCTTTAGTTGGGGTGGAGAGTGTTGTTTCTGGTTATGCTGGGGGAAAGAAAAAAAATCCTACCTATAAAGAGGTGTCGTCCGGTAAAACTGAATACAGAGAGGCGGTGCAGGTTAAATTTAACTCGGACCTTGTCAGTTATAAAAGATTATTAGAAGTGTTTTGGATGAATATTGATCCGACAGACAATAAAGGGCAATTTGTCGATAGAGGATTCCAATATACAGCGGCTATCTTTACTCATTCTAAAAAACAAGAAGTTCTGGCAAAAACATCCAAAGAACTACTTAAGAAGACGGGAAAATTTAAAGCCGTTGTGACACCAATTATTGAATATACAACTTTTTATCCGGCAGAAGAATATCATCAAGATTATTATAAAAAATCACTTCTGACTAAAACTAAGTATAAATATTATCGAAAAAAGTCGGGGCGAGATGATTTGATTGAAAAACATTGGAAACAAGGAGATCGCTTTAGCTGGACTAGCTATAATAAGCCTTCACAAAAAGAACTTAAAGAAAAATTGAGCAAATTACAATATAAAGTAACTCAGTTAGAAGCAACTGAACCCGCCTTTGAAAATACTTACTGGGAAAATAAAAAAGAGGGTATTTATGTTGATATCGTTTCAGGGGAGCCTTTATTTAGCTCCAAACATAAATTTAAATCTGGTACAGGTTGGCCTTCATTTTATCGACCGTTAGTCGCTCACAATATTATAGAAGTGCAAGATATAAAACTATTTACTGAGAGGGTAGAAGTTCGCTCTCGTAAAGCAGACTCACATCTTGGACATGTTTTTACTGATGGACCAAAACCAACTGGCTTAAGATATTGTATCAATTCTGCGGCGTTAAAATTTATTCCTAAGGAAAAATTAAAAGAGAATGGGCTTGAAGAGTTTTTAAAAGATTTTTAACCGAGAGACTACGGTAGCATAGAAGAGAACAACTTAATTCAAGTTTGAAATCATTTACATCTAATTGAGTTGATTCATTTGATTAAATGTTGTTTGAGTTGATTGATTCTTTTCCTATTGGCCCCAAGGTCTGAATGACCGACTCGAGATGCCGACCGAAAGTGAAGCTTATTGTCTTTGAAAAAAATCTCTACATCATCAGTAAAACCAAAGAAGCTTGATTGACATTCATAGTGTTTGTAAGTTTCAGTTGAAGAAACTAATTGGCAAGATTTTTTTAAAAAAACATCGACTTTTTCAATCGGGTTAATATTAAACTTCATAGGAGCTATATAATGCTCTTTATCAGTCTTGTGTTGAAAGCTAGAAACACAGTTGGGCTTTTGCCCACATTTAGCGAGCTGATGATTTTTCAACGTAGATGGGGGACTCATTTTTTTACTTTGTTCAGCTTTATAAAAGAAGAAAGAAACAATAAAAATAGGGACAAGAGCAAGGACCATAAGTGCTCCTTTTATCAATGAGTTCATAAGGTTTATTTTAAAGAGTAATTTTATAAAAAGCGAGAGCAAAATATTTTTTTTATGAGATGGATCAATTTACTCTTGTATGATTTTTTCTTTGATAGAAAATGTAAATGTGCAAATTCATTTTTTATACTATAATGATATAAATCATTTAATAGGGAATATTTTGAAACAAAAGGTTGTCACTGTATTTTATTATATGCAAGATTTTAACTTGCTTAATCAAGCGCGTCAGATCTTGAGTCGTTTTGGGCAAAATTCTTTAAAGCATGTTGTATGTAATAAGTTAGATGAAGTTCCTCGGAATGTTGATGATTGTATTTATGTTATTGATGCGCAAATAGATAAGTTTCAAAAGCATATTAAAGATCAAAGTGAACAACACCTTGTTATCGTTATTAATCAAATTCTAAATGATTTTGAAGACTATCCTCATGAAGCTTATATTAGCCAATCAAAAATAGTGACAGGTTTAAGTGCTATTATTTATGATCAAGTTAATTCATTAGAAACACATGAAGATTTTTTGTGTGTGAATATTAATAATATTTCTTTAAATAAATCTTCA
>PAKC01000053.1 GCA_002706205.1 Halobacteriovoraceae bacterium | reverse complement strand
ATAAATATTTTGACATTAATACTCCTTCGTCTAAACAAGTATATGATCTTGTTGATAGGTGCATCCAATTTAAAGTTGTGACTGATGATGTTCAGGATCAGTCTTTAATTAAGATTCCAGCAGTTTGGAATCAGTAATTATTTGGGGGAAGAAGTGGAGTTGAAGGGAAAAAGGTTCTTGGTAATTGGTGGGGCGGGATTTATTGGCTCACATGTAGTAGATCAATTACTAAAAGAAGAAGTAAAAGAAGTTATTATTTATGATAACTTTTTTAGAGGAAGAGAAGATAATATTGAAGAGGCTTTAAAAGATCCAAGATGTAGGATATTCGAGCATGGTGGAGATATTATGTATCCTGATATTCTTTCTGAGGCTATGGAGAATATTGATGGAGTATTTCACCTCGCAGCGCTTTGGATTCTTCAGTGTCATGAATATCCTAGAACTGCTTTTGATGTAAATGTTCATGGAACTTTCAATGTTATTGAAGCTGCTATTAAAAATAATGTTAAGAAAGTAGTTTATTCTTCATCTGCATCAGTCTACGGAAATGCGCTAGAGTTACCAATGACTGAAGAGCATCAGTATAATAATTTTACTTTTTATGGAGCATCAAAGATTGCAGGTGAACATTTCTTTAAATCATTAGCTGATAGATATGAATTTGATTGGGTTGGTTTAAGATATATGAATGTGTATGGTCCTAGGCAAGACTACAAAGGAGCCTATGTCGCAGTGATGCATAAGATTCTCGATAAAATTGAAAAAGGGGAAAAACCAATTGTTTATGGGGACGGCTCTCAACAATACGACTTTATATCAGTATATGATATTGCAAAAGCAAATATTCTTTCTATGAAATCAGACTCAACAGGAGAGTGTTACAATGTTGGTAGGGGAATCGGAACATCAATTAAGGAGTTGACCGAGATATTGATTAAGCTTAGTGGTGTTAAAACTGAGATAGAGTATCTGCCAGAGGGGCAAACTTTTGTTACTAATAGGGTGGGATCAGTTGTAAAAGCAGAGCAGGAAATTGGATTTAAGTGGTCTGTTGACCTCGAAGGTGGAATGCAGAGTTTAATTGATTGGAGAAGGGAGGATAAAAAAGGCTTACAGGCTAGAAGGAGGCAGGGAAGTTAGCTCAGATTATCTTCTTTTTAACATATGAAGTTTTTAATAGTGTATACTTGTTTTGAATATCCTATGCGGAAAACGATGGAATCGTTTCTTGGAGCATTTGAGAGATATTTGCCAGGTGAAGTTCAGTATATAAATACTATCTTTAGAGTAATTCCAATTCATATTCTTTTGCAAAATTATGATTATGTTTTTATTACACATTCAGCATCTGTACCGTGGAATAGAAATACTTATAAGATTAAAAAACAAATCATACAAAAAATTTGTTCCCTTGGAGAGAAAAAAATAATTTTCTTTCAAGATGAATATTTTAATACAGACTTGATTGAGGATTTAGTTAATAGTATTGACTTTGATTGTGTCTATTCAGTTGCACCAGAGTCTGAATGGGGAAAAATCTATCCAAATTTAGATAAAAGTAAATTTAAAAGCTACCTCACTGGTTATATCGATTCTGATGATTTAAGAAAGTATGAAGATTTATTAAATGTAGATAGAAAAATAGATATTGGTTATAGAACTGCTGAGCATAATAAAGGAATGTATAAACTTGGAGATTTGGGAAGATTAAAGTCAGAAATTGGTTTAAGGTTTTTAGATTACTCTGAAAACCTATCCATGGATATTGCTTTGGGACGAAAGTTTCTAAAAGGAAATGATTGGTTTAAATTTTTGCTTAATTGTCGTTTTACATTAGGTGCTGAAAGTGGATCTAGTATTTTAGACCGAAATGGAGCGATTCAGGGAAAAATTAGATCGATCGTAGAAGACAACAAGGACTTTTCCTATGAAGAAATAATGAAAGAAGTTGTTGATAAAGATAATTCAATGAACTTTTCTGCAATCTCACCTCGAATTTTTGAAGCAGCGATATTAAAAACAGGGTTAATATTAGTTAAAGGGCAGTATAATAATGTTTTAAAAGAAAATATTCATTATATACCTGTTGAAAAAGATTTTAGTAATATTAAAGATGTAATTGAAATAGCCAAAGATGAGAAAAATAGAGTTAGAATGGTTAATTCTGTGTATAATGATATAGTTTTATCAAAAAAATATACTTATAAGTCTTTTATTGAAAAGTTAATGAAAGACAATATTATAGAGCCAAAATTTAAAGACTATAAGAGCTGTAGTTTTTGGTTTTATATTAATAAAGTTCATAATAAGCTTATGTTTATTACAATTAAGATATTGAGATTAATTGTTTAGTTAAGATTATTAATAAGGATTATGGAATGAAAATTGTAACTGTAATCGGTGCAAGACCTCAATTTATAAAAGCAGCAACAGTTAGTAGGGTTGTTTCTGAAAGAAGTGATGTAAGTGAGGTCATAGTGCATACAGGGCAGCATTTTGATCAAAATATGAGTGATGTTTTTTTTGATGAAATGGAGATTCCCAAACCTAATTACCATTTTTCTATAAACGGTTTTAGTCACGGGGCTATGACTGGGCAAATGTTAGAAAAAATAGAAAAAATTTTACTTAAAGAGAAGCCTGACTGGGTTCTTGTTTATGGTGATACTAATAGTACAATTGCAGGGGCATTGGCAGCATCAAAACTTCATATAAAGGTGGCACATGTTGAAGCTGGTTTAAGAAGCTTTAATATGAGAATGCCAGAAGAGCAAAATAGAATTCTCACAGATAGAATATCAACTGCTTTATTTTGTCCAACTGAACAAGCTGTTAAAAACTTGAATAATGAAGGCTATGAAAATTTAGATATAGATATAAAAAACGTAGGTGATGTTATGTATGACGCAGCTATGTTTTATTCAGAAAAGTCAGAAGCAAAGGCCAGTTTTAAAAAAATTGAAGGAGATTTTGTTCTAGTGACTTGTCACAGAGCAGAAAACACTGATGATCCAAGTCGATTAAGAGCAATTGTAAATTCTTTAAATGAAATAAATAAAGCAGTGAAAGTTATACTTCCATTACATCCAAGAACTAAAAAAATGATGGAGAAAGAAGGTTTATCATTTGCATTTGAAACTACTGATCCTGTTGGATATTTCGATATGGTTGAGCTTTTAAAAAACTGTAAATTCGTTATAACTGATTCTGGTGGATTACAAAAAGAAGCCTATTTCTTTAATAAGCCATGTATTACAATGCGAGATGAAACTGAATGGATAGAACTCGTTGATCATGGTGTAAATACTCTTGTTGGTGCAAAACAAGAAAAAATATTAGCCGCATTTTCAGAAATTTCCAATAAGACAATTGATTTTCCTAAAGGTCTTTATGGAGATGCTAAAGCTGCAGAGAAAATTGTAAATTATTTAATTGAAAATAATTAGCGGGAACTGGAAACAGAAAAGTTATTTTTTCCATTCATAACTTTGATTAAACCAAAGAGATAACCTATCCCGTAGCTAATATGCATGGCTATAATTGAAAAACAAAAGTTAATTGCAATAGTTACATTTCTATTTTTTTTAAAACTACTTATGAATGCAAATATTAAAAAAATTAGATAAGGGAAAATACTTAAGGGGATAGTTGCAACTAATGTTGGTGGAGCAAACTGTCTTAGTGTTGTCGGAGAGCCAATCTTTTTATTTACAATTGGCTTAAAAAGTCCATATTGGTACATCATCTTAGATAGGAGCTTAAAGTTCTTCCTTGCGATGTAATTAATAGTTAAATCTGGTAGAAGTGCTATTTTATAACCATTTTTTATTAGTCTTGAATTAAATTCATCATCTTGATTTCTAGTTAAAATTTCATCAAAATAACCAACTTTCTTAAACACATCTGCTGGAAAGCATCCGAATGGAACTGTATCTACATCTTGAACTTTATCAATACCAATTCTGAACAATGAATTTCCAACACCAAATGATGAAGACAATGCTAAAGAGATTGCTTTAGAAGTCGCTGAATTATTAGCTGGAACTGTATTTACTGGAAATCCAGCATTACCGTACTCTGGGTTATTAGATATAAATTTAACAAGGCGATTAATATAAGTTTTAGGGTAGGTTGAATGACAGTCGACAATAACTACATAGTCTCCAGTAGAGTTTTTAATCCCTAGGTTTAAAGCAAATGGTTTTGTTTTATTTTCATTGAATAAAAGTTTGATATTATTATTTAGAAAAGGTCTAATTTTCTGAACTGTATTATCAGTACTTTTCCCATCAATTATGAAAATTTCTTGTTTGAAATTATGCTTTTGCTTGATTATTGAATTTAACGTTTGCTCTATATATTCTTCCTCATTATAGCAGGGAATGAGGATCGAAATTGAAATGTTTTTATTTTCTAGCTGTTCCATAGTGTATGTACTTTTTTTCGTTAGGTATTATTGAATTTAATCGTTTATCAATATCTAAAAGAACCTCTTTAACATTTAAGTTTCTTGAAAAAATCGAAAAGAAACCAAAACTTTTAATCTCAACATTAAAACCTTCATCTTCTAGGAAAATTTTTAATTCCTTATGGCCAAGATATCTCCAGCTCCTTCCCCAAGGTGTTAAAAAGGTTCTAAGAATTTTATGAAAAATTGAACCTTTTCCGTTTTCAGCAAAGAGAAGTTTTCCTCCAGGCTTTAAAGCCTGATAACAAGAGCTTAAAGCTTTTTTTTGGGCAGCAATATTGTTGTTATAACCGATGCCTCCAAGAATGCTTTTGAATACGATGATGTCAAATTCGTTCTTATAAGAAAGTTTAGTCGCATCGATAGCGTGATAAGAAATATTTGTTAAGTTTAGCTTTTTATGCGTCTGTTGTGCGAGGTGAGTTGGAGAGTTGATATCACTACAAAATACTTCTGCGCCTTTTTGAGCAAAATATGTAGAAAGTCCACCATTTCTTCCTCCTAGTTCAAGAACTTTTTTTCCTTTTAGTGAAGTTGGAAGAATAGAGTCCCAGTATTTTAAAGCTTCTCCCCAAGCAAGATAATCCCATTCTAAATATTTTTGTAAATCAAGAGAAGTCATATCTTAACTCCCATAATTTTAAATATTGTTTGGAAGATTATTTTTATATCAAGAAAAAGGCTTTGGTTCTGAATATATTTATAGTTTAGCTCAAGCTTAGCTGGCATAATTTTTTCAATATACATTTTTTCTGGGTTTAGAGCATCTTTTAGAAGTTCATTTTCATTAATATATTCTAGGCTAGCGACATCTGTAATACCAGGCTTTACTTGTAGTACTTTTTTTTGTTCTTCATTGTACATTGAAACATACTTTGGGACTTCAGGTCTAGGCCCAACAAAACTCATATCCCCTTTAATAATATTGATTAGCTGTGGTAGCTCATCCAGTTTGTATTTCCTTAAAATATGGCCAATTGAAGTAATACGAGGATCTTTTCCAACTGTAAGTTGCAGTCCTTTTGTTTCAGCATCGGTTATCATCGTTCTAAATTTAAAAATTTTAAATTCTTTTCCGTCTTTACCTACTCGGACTTGTTTGAAAAATATAGGACCTTTAGACCCCAGTTTTATGAGTGCAGAAATGACCATAAATAATGGCAAAAAAAAGGTAAAGGCAATTATTGAAATAGAAAAATCAAATAAGCTTTTCATAAATTTCTTTGACCGATTTAATAATATAATCAATCTCATCATCTTGTAGTTTGGTATAAATGGGGAGGCTCATAATTGCTTGAAAATTATTAATCGCATTGGGAAAATCATTTTCGTTTAAATTATATTTATTTTTCCAATAGGGTTGGATATGTAAGGGAATGAAATGAACACTCGTTCCAACACCCTTTTTGGCAAGTTCTTCAATGAATTTGTCTCTTTGAGGTACCTTTAAGATATAGAGGTGGTAGGCATGTTTATCATTTTTATTAACCACATAAGGAGTTTGGATTTGTGGTAATTCTTTAAAAGCTTGGTCGTATTTTTTAGCAATAGACTTTCTTTTTTCATAAAAATTATCAACTTTTTTTAGTTGATGAATTCCTAGGGAGGCATTTAAGTCTGGCATATTATATTTAAAGCCTGGAGCAATTATTGAATAATACCAAGAAGGTTTGTTGGTGTTGTATCTATCCCAGGCATCGCGATCAAAACCATGAAGGCGCATGACTTTAATGCGTTTAGCATAATTATCATTGTTTGTTGTAATCATACCACCCTCTCCTGTACATAAGGTTTTTGTGGCATAAAAGCTGTAGACAGTGATATCACCAATCGTTCCTACTAGTTTTCCTTTGTAAGTCGTTGGTAAAGCATGAGCTGCATCTTCAATGATTTTTAAGTTATATTCCTTAGCAAGTTTTAGAATAGGGTCCATATCGCAAGCTTGACCGGCAATATGCACGGGCATAATGGCCTTAATTTTATCTTTTTTTGGATATGTATTTAAAATATGTTTGAGAGACTTAATACAAATATTAAAACTATCTTTTTCAATATCACAAAAAATAGGATCAGCATCAAAATATCGAACAACTTCAGCTGTGCTGGTAAAGGTATTTACAGGGACAATCACTTTGTCTTGTGCTTGAATACCTATTGCATCAAGGGCCAGGTGCAAGCCACTTGTCGCCGAGTTTACAGCTAGAGCATGTTTTGCTCCTATATATTCTTTAAAGTTTTCTTCAAATCTTTTTACTTTTGGTCCAGTTGTAATCCAACCAGAGTTTAAAGAGTCAACAACTTCATTAATTTCAGCTTGATCTAAATCTGGAATTGCAAAAGGTATTCTGTGCATAATTAGACCTATTGAAAGGGAATAGAAGTTGTGTTTGAGTCGTAGTTTTTAAAGTCTGGAGTGTATTCAGTGACAATTTCTTTGAGCATAATTTGGATTTCTTTTTGATCCATTTCATAGAGTTTTGTATGGGTTTGTTTTATTTGTTCAATAAGCTTGTCAGGAACATTTCTAGCGCAAGCTACTCTGACAGAAGGGTGAGGGGTTTTAAGTGTGTTTTCTTCATCTGCTAGAAGTTCTTCATAAAGCTTTTCACCAGGTCTAAGACCAGTAATTTTTATATCAATATCGTCAAAAGGTTTCAGTCCACAAAGATAAATCATTTTTACAGCTAAATCATAAATCTTTATTGGCTCTCCCATATCAAGAATAAAAATTTCTCCACCGTAACCCATTGAACCAGCTTGCAAGATAAGTTGAGCAGCTTCTGGTATAGACATGAAGTATCTAGTGATCTCTTTGTGGGTTACTGTAACGGGGCCACCATTTTTAATTTGTTCTTCGAATAAAGGGATAACACTTCCATTGCTACCAAGGACATTTCCAAAGCGAACATTAGTAAATTTTGTTTGGGAGCAACTCATTTCCTGGCAAATCATCTCAGCAATTCTCTTTGTCGCTCCCATAATACTCGTCGGATTTACGGCCTTGTCAGTTGAGACCATAACAAAACGTTCTACCTTAGCAGAAATAGCTTCTTGAGCTAGATTAAAGGTACCCATAATATTTGTTTCGTAGGCTTCGATATGATTTGTTTCCATTAGAGGAACTTGTTTATATGCAGCTGCGTGATAAATAATATGTGGGGAGTATTTTTTAAGAAGAGATCTAATTCTTTGAGTACTTCGGATATCTGCGACAATAGGAATGATGGATATATCTGAAAATTTTTGTTTTAGCTGTCTATCAATTTCATAGAGAAAGTATTCAGAAATATCTAAAAGTATAAGATGGTTAGGCTTAAATTTACAAACTTGCTCAGCCAGTTCGCTTCCAATTGATCCACCTGCTCCAGATATAAGAACTGTTTTATCCGTGAGCATTTTTCCAATTGAATTCAAGTCTAGTTCAATGGGATCTCTTCCTAAAAGGTCGTCAAGTTTAACTTCTCTAAGAGCTGAGACATTAACATTGCCATCAATAATATCTGCAACACTTGGAAGAATTTTAACTTGGAGATTATCTACAGACTCACATATTGTAATAATTCTTCTTAAATCTGCTGAGGTTGCTGAGGGAATGGCAATAAAGACCTTTGTTATACTAAATTTTTTTGCAATTTCTGGAAGATTTGAGCATTGACCAATGACTCTGAGTCCATGAATTGACCTTCCTTTCAGCCTAGTATCGTCGTCAATAAAACCAAGTACTTTATATTTTATATTATGATATCTTTTGATATCTCTAATTAGTTGTTCTCCAGCATTACCAGCACCAATGATAAGGGTATGGTCACCATAAAGATTTTGTTTTGACTCTTTAAGCATTCTATAAATAAATCGTCCTCCTCCTGTGCTAAGCACAAGTAAGCAACAATAGACAAAAAAAGAACTTCTTGGAAAACCTTGTATGTTATCTGTTAGATGAAAAGTTAAAAAAACAGTTATGGTTGTTAAGATAGAGGCTTTGATAATTTGCTTAAGGTCATGGGTACTGGAAAAACGCCAAACGCCGCGATAAAGACCAAACAATACGAAAACAATCGTTTGAATTAAAATAATGATTAAAACTTTGATTTCTAATTGAGGTATTTTTTCTAAAAAGCTGTATTGAGTGAAACTAAATCTGAGAGCAATAGCAAGTAAAAAAGAACAGATGCCTACAATGATATCATGCCCAAATGCTAAGAGGATTCGGTAGTTATTATTGAATAATTTCATAGGCGGTTAGACTATCTTATATCATTGAATTTTAAAAGATATTAATGATGGTTTTTCTTTTTGAGATAGAATTTTTTTTCAATAATTTTAAAAGAAAATAAAATGATAAAGGCTGCAATGAGATATCGAGGAAATAGAATTTTACTAAAGCTTTTGTTGATGCCAAAAGTGTAGGTTAAAAATGAAAGAAATCCAATACTTAGTTCAGACTTTGGAAGCCAGATTAATAGATTAACTAAGAATTTCAAACTCAGCCCTACAAAAATAGGTGACAGTATAATTCCAATTAATCCCCAGTTTGCCCAAGCTTCTGCAAAGAAGGTGCTAACCATATGACCAGCAGTTCCATTTTTGACTGCCTCTGGGGCCATAAATTTCATAAGTGTTCTGGAGGCTCTTTCTTTTGGTTCTAGACCAATTTTTTTAATTTGTTTTGTCACACTTCGAAAACCAATATGTTCAATATGTTTTGGAAAAACATAGAATGATGCGTAATTTCCGTATGTTTGTGAAATAAGAACTCGTCCTTTTAAATTACTTAAAGCTGATTTAATACTTCGACCAGGAATTGTAATTGTAAACATCGTTACTAGTATTAGTACAATGGCTGTCGTAAATATAAGCATTTTTTTTATGCTAAAATTTAACCCTAAAAGTGGAAACGTCGCGGCAAGCCCAACGAGTATAAAAGCAATGGCCGATTTATTTAAATTTAATGTATTAAAAAATACTGTGAATAAAAAAAGAGTTAGAAATAAACCGAATGAAAACATATTTTTATTTTTTAAAAATTTTGCGAATGCGCTGTAGCAAAGTATTGGTGATATTGCTAAGCCAATTAATCTAAAAATAATAATATTGGCAGGAAGATTATGGGTAATATCACCTCTGAGTTTTGCTATTTCTTGAATACTGCTAAGTGAAAAAAGTTTGAGCTGCGGTATGAAACCAATTTGGCCAATAAGATATAGAGAGTAAATAAAAAATATAATTATCCAAAAAAAATAAAAAAAGTTTGAACATTGTTCGATTTCTTTTATTTTTTGAAATTTAAAAAAATCTCGATGAAGTCGAAAATATTCTAAAATTTTTTTCATGAAAAAAATTCCCAAAGGGATTGTTATTGCACACCAGCACAGAGTCAAAATAACTTCTTTTATTGGAAAGTCGCTGTCAGGAATTTTTTGTATTGCCCAATTATTTGGCTTTATATCTAAAATGAAGAAGGGAGAAACCGCGCCCATAGCGATAAATTCAACAAAGTATGTCCAATTGAATATGTTTATTTGAGTAAAGAGGACCTTTCCTTCAAGTTTATAGAGAAAGATCACCCCAATAATTAATGAAAGACATAATAAAATATATAGAATTTCTAAACTCATTAACGCTCTACGTAGTAAATAAATAAGAATTATAGCATAGTAAATTATTAATTAAAGATTTTTAGTATTTCTTTTAGAGCTGATGACATAAGCATAACTAATATAGAAGAGGTAAATTAAAGATAGGCAATAACAATAAATTTTCATGGCATAAATAGCTGAGGCATTTATATTAGCAGCATAGGTCAGAGAGAGGATGGAAAAGAGTAAAATGGAGATTTTAAAAAACATTTCTTGTTTTTGCTTTTGGACTAGATAAAAGGCAAAGCCTAGGGGGCTAGAGACAAGACGAATTGAATAGAGCAAAATGGCTATGGTTGCAAATGTACCCGCAGTTTTCCATTGTTCACCTAAGACAAATTCAAACAGAAATTCCCCCCATAAAGAAATGGCTAGAAAACCTAGAAGTCCTAGTGCCGACAATGTATAAAAAAATTTGAGAAAAATGGATTTAAAATTGCCATTTTTGAAGTAATCATGGGTGGCTTTTTCTTTAAAAACATCTAAAAAAGCAAGACCAATAAAATTAATAGGAAGAGATAAGACTCGGGTTGTCATACTTATGTGTCCGGCAATTTCTTTTCCATATAAATAAGTAAACGCAAAAATTGCAAAACCTAAATTCAGTTGTGTTAGAAGCTCAGAGAGAACTGAATACTTAGGAAAATTTTTGTATTTCTTAAAAACATCAACTGAACTGGGGGGATCTTGAAGGTTACGGGGTAAAAGTTTTTTTGATAGTGACTCATAATAATAAGCAGGAATAATAAAGCTTAAGGTCTTGGCCAACATTAACCCTACTTGGCTTAATCCTAAAAAAGAGAGTAGGAGTGCTAGTATACCATTAGAGGTATTTTCTATGATTTTACCTGTGGCCATATGTGAATATTTTCCATAGGTATTGAGAATTGCTCTTTGTGAAAGATATTTTCCTCTATAAAAAGAAATAAGACTTAAGAATAAAAATAAAATTGTGTATTGCTCATTTTCTAGAAAAAATGAACTAAGAGCAAAAATGATTAATATAATACTAACGATAATAGATAATTTTTTGATTCCATTATTCAATGCTTCTTTTTCATTGTTATTGGCCACGATAATGGCCAAATCATACTTACCTGTGGCCAGTGCAGCACTGATACCGCTCAATGCGATCAAAAGGGCCAATTCTCCAAATTCTTTTGGGGTGTAAACACGGGTTAGGATAGGCGTAAAAAGTAAATGAATAACTTGGGCCAAAGCTGTACCCGAAAGTGCGATTAATAACTTCTTTTTTATATGCCCTATTTTCATTTAAGGATTCTTTCATAAAGGTTTTTTATTTTCTTGTATTCATTATCCCAGTTTCTTTTTTCGATAACAAGATTTTTAGCTTTTTGGCCAAGTTCATCTAGTTCTTGTCTTTTATCTAGAATTTCACGAAGTTTTTTCCCTAAGTCTTCTGGGTTTCCAGGCTCAAAAGTAGCACCCACATCATGTTTATCAATAAAGCTTTGCCATTTAGGAAAATTAGAAATTACGATTGGAAGTCCAGCTGATAAGTATTCAAAGAACTTATTTGGAGTTGCATTTACATGGTTTGGTTCTGGTAAGAAGGGAATGATTCCTACACAGGATTTTGAGAATATCTCAAACATCTTTTTTCTATCTACTTGTCCAAAATATTCAACATTTTCCCATTCAGGTAAACTTTTTAGCTCGTTTTCAAAAGCTTTTTCATCAAAGCTTCCTCCAAGTAGAAGTTTACAATTAGCATATTTTGTTGCTTGAACTAATGATTTTAGACCTCTGATCCGGGTGACACCACCTATGTAACAAATAACTCTTTTTTTATTTTTCCAATCATGTTGAGTGTTAATAAACTCCGAGATTATGGGGTAGTTATAAACGACATCAACTTTTTTTGTCGACTTGAAAAGTCGGCTCTGTATGTCTTCATTAACTGTAATATTATAGTCAAAAAAACGTATTAGAAATGATTCAATTAGGGCATAGATTTTAGAAAGAACGAGTAGTGTTGGCTTGTTGAGATAGACTTTTGATTGAAGTTGTCCTGGAAAATCTTCATGAATATCGAATATAACTTTTCGTCCAAGTAGTTTTAAAGCAATTCCAGTAAACATCAATTCAGGATCATGAAAATGATAAAGGGCAGATTTCGACTTTAATAGTTTCATAAACATTTGGAATTGCGAGATCGTAATTCTATGAATTTTTGTTTTTGGTTTAGGAACCGCAGAGATTTTTACTCCATTATATTCTTCATCTTTTCCGCCATCAGCTAGAAAAAGATTACATGTATAATCTGGATCATTGGCCACAGAGGCACATTCTTTTAATAAAACTCGAGTATCAAATCTTCTATGTACTGTAGAAAAGTGGGTGATTTCCATAATTTTCCTTCTTTTAAAAATTTTAACGTATTCGATGGTTCTTGTCCTTAAAATTAGTATTTGTACTTTTGCATTGTGGCGCTTGCTGTTTTTCTAGAAAAAATAAGTTTATCTTAGTATAAGCACGAATTGATGTACGCTATTTTAGTTATGAATAGATACATTTATATCAAAAAACTAGATAAGAAGTTTCTACTTCAAAAAATACTTCTTTAAACCGTGAATAGCATAAAAACAAAAATAATAAAGTGAAGAGAATAGAGAAAGTTTAAACTCTTTTCGATAAAGTTTCCATTGGATGAGGGCCATTTTCTTCTTATTCGCAGAAAGGGAGTCTCCACCGATGAGTCGATAAGAACTGAGGATATCATTCATGCCATAAGCCTTTCCACAGGCTTCAATGGCTTCATACCAAAAAAGATAATCTTGTCTTCTACGGAGGTGTTTTTTGAAACGAATAGAGTGTGATTCAATAAGTTGACGTTGAATAAGAATTGAGGATGTTGCAAAAGGATTAAATTTTAAAAGATCCTTGGCGACAAGTGATTTGGGACATAATTGGTTCTTAATAAATACCCCTTGGGGGTCAATAAGTTGATAATCATGGTAGGTGAAAATGGCCTTTTTAGCTTGGGCAAATTCGATTTGCTTTTTTAGTTTTTCTTTGGCCCATAAGTCGTCAACATCTAAAAAAGCTACATAATCTCCATTGGCCTCCTCTAAGCAACGATTTCGTGTAATTGCGGCTCCAGAGTTTTTATCATTTTTAAAAACTTTAATTCGAGAGTCATTTTTTGCAAATTGTTGTAAAATAGCAAAGGAGCTATCATTAGAGCAGTCATCAACGATAATCCATTCCCATTTTTGGTGTTCTTGGGAGGAAACAGATTGATATGTTTGTTGTAAATACTTTTCTGCATTATAGCAGGGTGTTATAATCGAAACTAAATTCATAATTGATTGTAAGCAAATAAATACCATTTTGACCATAAAAATGGATATTTCGCTTTTATAACGTTAAAATAAATGGATTGAAGAAGTGATAAGGAATCAAGGTGTTATGAATCGAGAGATACGTAGTCTTAATTATAAAAACCGAATTGTAGATGCTTTAGTTGTTTATTTAACCTGGATGTTTGCCTATTATTTGAGATTTCATCTTGAAGTTGGAGGTGAAGCCGCAGACTCTTTACTGTTTAGATATTTAGGCTACGGGTTTTTATTAGTAATCGTAAGCGTTATTACTTTTAAAAATACTAAAGTTTATGAAGCCACTAGATTTGATAGCTCAGCTAAAGAGGTTATAGGAATTGTAAAAGCAAATTTTATTGCTTTTTTTATTTTCTTGGCACTATCATTTTTTTCATCTCATGACAGACTCTCTAGAATTATGCTGTTTATTTATTTTACAAGCTCGACTTCAATTCTAGTTGTTTTAAAATTATATTTTAGAAATTTACTTTTGAAACTCCCTATCAAGCTTGTCTTGGTAGGAGATGGTGAGAGTATTAAAAAATATTATAATATTGTGAAAAATTACTCTAATTATAAGATTCTTAATTGGTTTAAAGCTCCCTCAGACTTCAAAGAACTTATGACTACTGAAGAATTTAATCCTAAAAACTTCGAAGAGCAAAACTGTGACGGAGTTGTCATTGGATTTGATACCGTCCATGCCAACGAAGCTCAAGCTTATATAGAAAAATTATCTCGATCTCTTATTCCAATTATGGTTCTTCCTGATGTGGAATACGCTAAATTAGGATTTTCATTACAGAACTTTAAAGGCATTCCTGTCTTAAGCATTAATGAGCCTAATGCCAAAAGTTTTAGTTTACTTATGAAAAGAGTTTTTGACTTTTCTGCCTGTCTGTTAGGATTAGTTTTCTTGTCTCCACTTTTGCTTATCATTGCTTTATTGGTAAAGCTGACAAGTAAGGGACCTATTTTTTATGGCCAAGTGAGAATGGGTGTCGACGGCAAGGAATTTAAGATGTGGAAATTTCGCTCAATGATTGTTGGCGAAGCGAATAAAGAAGGTTGGACAGTAAAAAATGATCCAAGAGTAACTAAGATTGGCGGTTTTTTAAGAAAAACATCTTTAGATGAACTTCCGCAGCTTTGGAATGTTGTGGTGGGTGAGATGAGTTTAGTTGGGCCACGACCTGAAAGACCTGTTTATGTAGAAAAATTTAGAGAGGATATTCCTGATTATATGTTAAGGCATAAATTTAAGGCCGGAATTACTGGTTGGGCCCAAATTAATGGCTGGAGAGGGGATACTTCTATTGAGAAGCGAATTGAATGTGATATTTGGTATATTAAAAATTGGTCTTTTTGGTTAGATATATCCATTATTTTTCTGACTTTCTGGAAAGGATTCGTCAATAAGAACGCTTATTAGGATGTGAGTTTTATATGAAAAAGGTTTTAGTCACTGGAGGTGCGGGGTTTATTGGAAGCCATCTTTGTGTGAAACTTCTTGAGCGTGGAGACTATGTTATTTGTCTTGATAATTTTTTTACAGGCAGGAAAAAAAATATAAAAAATATTTTAAATCATAAAAACTTTGAACTTATTGAACATGATGTGATTGAACCTTTTTATTATCAAGGATTGGACGAAATCTATAATCTGGCCTGTCCTGCGAGTCCTCCACATTATCAATTTAATCCTATTAAGACGACTAAGACTTCTGTTATGGGAGCAATTAATATGTTGGGATTAGCAAAAAAAGAAGGAGCTAAGATTCTGCAAGCGTCGACGAGTGAAGTTTATGGTGACCCGAAAGTTCATCCACAAGCAGAAGAATACTTTGGTAATGTCAATACTATGGGGCCTCGTTCTTGCTATGATGAGGGAAAGAGATGTGCTGAAACTTTATTTTATGATTATTATAAAGAGCATAAAGTTCCTATAAAGATTATGCGTATTTTTAATACTTATGGCCCTAATATGCTTCCTGATGATGGACGAGTTGTTTCTAATTTTCTCATTCAGGCATTAAGGGGGAATGACCTCACAATTTATGGCAATGGAAATCAAACAAGAAGTTTTTGTTTTATTTCAGATTTAATTGAGGGAATGATAAAATTTATGGAAAGTTCCCATGACCAGATTGGCCCAATTAATTTTGGCAATCCTTATGAGATTTCAATTAAGAAATTAGCCGAACTTGTTATACAGGAAACTAAAAGCGCCTCTAAGATTATTTATAAAGATCTTCCTCAGGATGACCCCCTACAGCGAATGCCAGACATCACTCTTGCAAAAAAACTTTTTAATTGGAGTCCCAAAATATCCTTAGAGCAAGGTCTATCTCTAACGAGCAAATGGTTCCAGCAGACTTATGGTTGAGTTTCGCGTTAGAGAAGGGTGATGATAAGTTTTCCATAGATGTTTTCTTAGACATATATTATTATTTATTAACTAGACAGTAATAAAGAGGTGAAAGTGTTTGAATTGAATCGAGCAAGTGGACAAGGATTTTCAAAGAAGTATCATTTTATTTTTTGGGGAATGATTTTTCTATTTTTGGGGTTAACTGCAAGTCCTACAATTGTTGCTGGATATCATATTCTTATTTTTGTTCCAACTTTATTTTTGTTTAAAGAAGGACTACGCTATAAGCTTCCTAAAAGCAGTTGGGCCTTAATTGCTCTTTCTATTTGGGGACTAGTTGCGAGTTTTTATAATTTAGAAAGTTTAGTAAACCCAAACAAAGCTTTTCAAGAAGTGAAGTATTATCTTTTTGGAGTTTTTTGTATTGGAACACTTTTATACTTTTTTAAGCAGGCCCCAAAAAAACATATTAAACTTTTATTAAATTTACTTTTGTTTGCAATTATAGTGGGATTTTTTGTAGGAATTTCTCGTTCAAAGTTTGGTTTTGATCCAGTGAAGTGGGAATATGTGCCTGATAAATACCACAATAGAGTTGGCGGCTTTACTAATTATATGAGGTACGGATATTCCTCAGCGCTTATGATGGTTCTAGGTTTAGGGGCTTGGTTCAATTTAAATAAAGTTAAAACTTATATAAGTAAAAGATGGTTGATTCTCTTTTCAATTTTTAATTTACTTGCCATTGGCTTTAGTGAAACGAGAGGAGCTGTTTTGGCCTTACTCGCTGGAGGAAGTTTTATTCTCTTGAAATATCGGCCAAGAATTGGTGCGGCTTTAATTGGTTTTGGTGCTTTGAGTGTTTTGTCAATTGCAGTTATCAGTTATACAGGAAGCTCTGATAACAGGTATTTCAATATCAATGATGGTTCTAATTTCAAACGAATGAGCCAATTCTATTCAGCAATAAAAACAATTCAAGAAAAACCTATTTTTGGGTTAGGTGCTGATCAATTTTCTTATAACGTTCCAGCAATTAAAAAGAAGTATGATATATGGGCCAAAGATTATTCTGGTCATAGTCATAATATTTTTCTCGAGCATGGAGCAAATTATGGCATTCCTGGCTTAATATTTTTTATTAGTTTTTTACTACTTTGGTTTTTAGAATTGGTAAAAACTAAGACAGACGTGAGTTGGGCCATAGCAAGTTATCTTGTCGCTTTTGTCGTGGGGGGACAAGTCGAACTTCTTTTTGATGTTATCAACTCACATCTTATCTTTTTTCTTTATTCATATTCACAAATGAGAAGAGTGGGTCTGAAGAGTAGTCATGAATAATTTAGGTTCTTAAGCAATTTCAAAATTAAAAATTAAACAAACATATAAACTAATATCAAGAATTCGTTGAGAATTTAGGTTAGTTTCGATTTGATTTGAAGAGTTTCAACTTCTATTTTCTTTATAGGGTGAAATTATTATAAAATATAATTATACTTTGCTATAACTATGAAGTCTGTGATAGGGTATATATGAAAATTATTAAGTCAAAGAAATTTGATAAATGGTATAAAAAACTTGATATTACTCAGAAGACTCAAGTTGATGTTCGGATAACGAGAATCTTAATAAGTAGAAATTTTGGAACTTTTAAGCAATTGGAAGATATTTATGAGCTTAAATTTACAAGTGGGTTGAGGGTTTATTATGCTTTGTACGATGAGTTGGTAATTTTGCTTTTAAATGGAGGCAATAAAAACACTAAAAGGGAGCAATCGAGAGACATCTCTCTTGCAAAAAAGATTTATAGGGAATACTCAAATGGCAAATAGATTTAGTGATTGGCAAAAAGATCTTAGTTCTGAGCTAATAAAAAGTAAAAGAAGAAGAAAATTATATTTTGAAGCTCTTAGAGAGGAGTTTGATAATGATTTAGATGCCTTAAGAGCTGCCGTTAGAGTTATTGGGCTTAAAGAGTTTTCCCATTTGTCAGGAATCCCAGCCTCTAATCTTAGTAATTATCTTAAAAAAGGAAAAGATCTTAAAATATCGACTTTGAAAAAAATGATTTCTCCTTTTGGAGTACAGGTTATAAGTATTCCCCTTGATCAAGCAGCATAGATAACAATTTAAAACAGAATATATGAAAAGGGATTAGGGTCTTGTTTACCTGATCCCTTTTTAGTTTTTAATTATTCGGCTAAGTTATAAGATCCATCCTCATCGTGTGTTTCGCGTCCAGTTACTGGTGGGTTAAAGCCACAGATCAATCGCATGTCTTCTGTACCACCTCTAAGAATATGTTTGTCATGATTATCTAGAGCATAAAGAGTGCCATCTTTAATATCGTGAATTTCACCCGTTGCTAGATCTTCAATTGTTCCATTTCCAGCGACACAGTAAACAGCTTCTAGATGATTTTTATACCAAAGGTGGAGTTCAGCACCAGCTGGAATGATAGTTTCGTGAAAAGAGAAACCCATCCCATCTTTTTTTAATAATAATCTTCTGCTTTTCCAACCTGGTCCTTCAACATCTCGATCTGTACCAATAATATTCTCAAGTCTCACAATTTTCACACTTTCTCCTTTATTTTAGCTTAAGTAAATAAACAGAATTCTAACATATTACCAAGCTTTTTTGACCAGAAATACTGTCTCTTTATCAGGTACGCGGAATTACTTTTTCCTTGGTTGTAAAACCCAAAACAGGTAAGTTCCTGAAATCTCATTTATTGTAATCATTTCAGTTAAGGAGAAAAAATTCCGAAAAGTTCTATAGTAAAATAGTTAAGATAGAGGGGACAGATGAAAAGTTTATTTTTTCAAATTACATATATTTCTATTTTTTTTATTTCGATAAGTGCTTGCGCGCCAAAGCCTAATACGAGTTCTACAAAAATTAAGTTTAAATTGCCAGAAAGAAATTTCAACTCACAAAATAATGTAGCTCCATTAGCTGTAGATGTGTTTGATTGTTACGCGATTATCGTTAATTGGGATAGACAGAACGGATATTGCGATGGAAAGAATGGTACGACTTTATTTTATGCCAATGAAGTTTTTGGTTCTTTTAAAGCTGGTAATGAAATAACGATTGATGTGACCTCAGGTGAGGCAAGAATATTTCGTTTAATAGGCTTAACTTCGGTAAATGGTATTTGTCCTGATTTTAAAAAATATCCTCTTAATTTAAGAAACACTAGTCTATTACCAGCAGTTTTAGGTCAGACCAAGGCCAATCTATTGGAGGAGACCGCTATTGTGACCATTGATATTTCTTATGTGGAGGGTGTAAACGAGTCAATTTCTGATTGTCGTAAGTTACCTTTTGAATGGCCAAAGAGCAATTATGCTTTATGGGATGCTGATAAATGGGATCAGGGAACTTGGGCCCCTTAGAGTTTAGCTTCTCTTTTTATTAAGAGAACTGTGTCTGCGGCATAAATAGTTGTTGTTCCATACATGATTGCGTCTAAGTAAACTTCTGCGAAGTCGTTGTCGTTTAGATATACTGTATGGGTTCCAGAAAAAACGTCTGTACTTGTACTGCCAAGACTTCCAACCTGATTACCATTTACTTTTAAATAGACATAATTGGGATCAGAAATATCTGATCTTGATTTGAAATAGAAGGTGTAAAAACCGGACTCTCCAGTAGGTACTGTGAATCTATATGTTCCGGGATTAAAAGCTCCAGGTGCATCATCACGAATAACTGTATTTAGCTGAACGACTTCATTTGACGAAACTACTTGGTCGATACCAAGTCCAACTACAACTGAGTATGATACTTCATCAATTTTTTGCTTTAAATTGGAGAAGTTTTGATTAACTTCACTTGAACTAATAGGGGTGTCTGGGCTAAAGGTAATGATATTAACAGCGGCAAAGACAAGTAGGGATGAGGCAAACAATCCTACAACAATTCCCCAGTACCAAGAAAACTTTGATAAAAAACCTCTTTTAAAATTTTTGTGATCCATAAAAACCCCTTTTTTCTATTATAACCCGATTTAAGCTTCAAAAAAAGCGCAGCAAGTTCAGCCTCAAACTGAAATTATTAAATTATGAATTTTACAGACCTTAAGTTTCACTTCAGAGAGGTGGTGCAAGGTGTAAAAAATATAGTCGTAAAGGAATTTAGTAGTTTTGGAATAAGGAGTGTTGTTTACTTAAGATTATAGTCGAAATTACGGAGAGTTTTAATGAAAAAGATTTGGATGGCCTTGGGCTTTATTACACCGGCAATATTTAGTTATTCCAGTGCTGCGGAAGAATTAAGTATTCACTTAGATTTATATGATGTGGATATAGAAAAATCACTTAGGGAATTATCAGAGATAGAGCTGGAAGAGTATAAACTGCTATTGGATATCTACAATGAGACAGCACCTCATGAAAGAGTTGAGTTACTTGATAATTATCTTTGGTCAAGAAATCTTGAAAATAGCCTTATTTATTTTAGGCATCAGGAGCAAATAATTGAAGATTTTAAATATGCAAATGAAGAAGAAAGAAAAAATATTTTTAAGCGCGCTATTCTTAGTGGTGGTGCTGTTGTTGATAAATCAACTGGGGGAACGGGGCCTTGTCGTGACTGTACATGATTCAAAGAAAATAAATGTTCGTTTAGATAGTCGTTCTATAGATGATTTTTTAGATCCAACAAAGCTTAAGTGGACATTGGAGTATATTTATTTGGACAATTTAACTACACGCTTAGTTGGTTATGATAAGGCTGGAAAATATGTAGGAAGGTTGGCTAGTAATATTGAGGTAATCGACAAGAAAACTTTTATTTTTGAGTTGTCGGAGCAATTTTTTTCAGATGGTAATAGAATTAATTGTGTTGATGTAAAAGAATCATTTAAGAGAGCTATCCTGAAGGGAGTTCCTCATGCTAAGCCTAAAGAGTTTATTAAAGGGGCTGATAAGTTAACTTCTTTTGAGGATGAAATTGAGGGTTTAAGGTGTGAGGAAGGTAAGTTTGTATTAAGTTTAGTTAAGCCTGTAAAGGAAATATATTATTTTTTACAATTAACTGACTTCGCTATTTATCCTCCAGAATTAGTTAAAAAAGATATTTTATATGTAAAGGATTGGGAAGTTAATAGTTCTGGAGCATATAAAATTGGGCTTGATGGTGAAAATGTTACTTTGGAACTAAATTCTTTTTCAAAAGAAATTACGCCTTTCTCGCCCTCTCAGATAAACTTTAACTATAAAAAAGATAGTAAAGATAGTTTAGATTTATCAAAGTTTGATTTTGGAAAATTAAAGTATGCAGAATATAAAAATATTATAAATGTTGGTGTTGATAAGAATGTATTCTTGTATGGTAACCAAACAGCTGGAATTTTATTTTTATCGTTAAACTCAATGGGAGTATTTCGTGAACATTCAGTTCGAAAAAAGATTAGAAATCTTATTCATACAAATTTAAGATTCTCAGATAATGAACTACTTACAAAGACATATCAATATTTTCTTCCTGGGGCTAGGGGGTATATTAAAGATTTAAGTCTGGATGATTTTTCTGAAAAAATCGATGCTAAGTTACCAGAGGTATTTAAAATATACACTGTTAGAGGAATGAAGTCTTATCTTCCTAATAACTTTAAAGAGATTCTTGGAGAGGCATTAGGAATTCCAGTTGAGATAGAGTTTGAAGAAAATTATAAGAATTTTTCAGTCAATTCGCACAAGAAAAATTATGATGCAATAGTTATGAGTGCTTCAATGAGCTATAAAGTCTTGGCTGAGGCGTTAAATATGATATACAATGCAGAACCAAGAGAGGCATTTGATCCAACAAAGAATATAAATAAGTTGCTTGAAGAATATTCTTACTCCATGTCTGAAGATAAAGACGAAGAAATTATTCGTAAGATCCTCGAACAAATGACCGAAGATGCAGAAATAATTCCGTTATTTTACCAACCTTCTGCAGATTTTTATAATACAGATAAGTTAGATGTGAGTGACTTGTACTTAACTGAGTCTATGCAGTTTTGGAAATTGAAGTTAAAGGAATGAAGTTAGGCTCTATTAAGTCATTTCTTGAGAATAAGACTCAAAATGAATTAATAATTCATGAGTATCAAAAATTATCTAAGGGTTCTCCGTGTGCCATCAAACTAACATTAGGTGATGTGAATTCATGGGGAGTGGATGAATCAAATGATATTGCAGTTACTAAAGCTATTTATGAAATGGTTGAACGAGTATTTTTAAAAGAAACTTTTCCACAAGAGTATATATATAAAAAACATTTTTTTTCTAAAAAGCTCAAGGTCTCTCAGATTGAAGATAGGTATGAATTTGCAAGGAATTATCTTCCAACGCATACAAATGGCTTAGCTTTACATTATGATAAAAGGCGAGCTTTTGATAATGCTCTTAATGAGCTGATAGAAAGACATGTTCTAATGAAAACATTGGCCGAAAATATCTCTGCTCGTAAACTTTTTTCTCAAAAAATTGAAAATTTTCCCACTGAGATTGAATATTATGTTTTTGATACTGTTTTTCATAAAAAAGTTGTTATAGCTAAAGTAGATATTGGAGAGAATGGTGTCCTTATGGGAACGGCATGTGATAGTTCTATTGATAAAGCGATCGTGTCTGCTCGTTTAGAACTTTATCCATCACTTGTATGGGCTAAAGGAAAAAGAAGTTATGATGATGAATTTGAAAATGAAAATAAAAAAGCAGCAATAAATTTTGGAAGAAGCACATGTTGGTTTTCCAAGGGGAATGAAAAGAAAAGTATTGGCCCAGCAATTAAAAAAAATGATCTCTTTTTTTCTTTTCCCTTACTAGATTTGCCAAAGGGGTTGAGAGAGAAATTTGTTGCAGCAAGAGTTTTTTCACCATTTATACAACAACGTGTGTTAGGAAAATGGTCTAATGATAAAATGAATCCAGCAGCGATTGAAATAAACCTATTCTCTGGTGAGTATCATGTGGTGGGATAAAAATTCAATTGTCCTTAGGGTGACTGCCGTTGTCACTTCTTTTATATTTTTCTTTTCACTTGTTTTTATTTTTATTTATTATTTTTTTATCCAAGAGAACTTTGTAAGAGAGAGAAATCAGCTTATAAGTGAACAAGTTCAAATTATTTTGAATTCTTCTGAGTATAGCCGCTTTTCATCTAAATATAGAGAGGTTACGCAGCGGATTTATAATTTGAAATTTGTGGAGGAGGTTTATTTAGTAGGAGATGATTGTGTCATACTAAACTCGATCCCTTTTCATCAAGTTAATATTTGCCAGAGAGATGATGTGATAAAAGTTGGGTTTGATGATATTACTTCTGAGCTTAAGGAAGTTTTTATTAAGCCTGTTAAAATGAGTGATTATCGTTTGGGCCTTTTTGGAAAGACGATGGGAGCGATTTTTATTTATACATTATTGATCGTTGTGATGATTTATTTGGTGTTAAGAAAATGGTTTTTAGAAAGTATTTTGAATTCGGTAAAGTCTCTTGCAGAAAGATTTGTGAGTAAAAAAGATGTTGATGATGATATTCCAAGTGAGCTAGGTGGTCTTGAGAAAGTCTTAAAAAGTATTGAATATGAAAATATGAATTTACAAAAAAATATTACAAAAAATATCTCTGATAAGAAGGTTATGGAGGTTGCTAGAAGAATTGTTCATGATCTGGAGTCCCCATTGGTTACCTTGGAAATGTCTTTGACTGAAATTAGAAAAAAATTTGGAGAAAATGATGAGATAGAGCTACTTGATCTCGCTATGCAGAGGATAAAAGGGATATCGTCGGATTTAAGTGAAGAAAGTAAGTTGAAGGTAACAGTTTGTTTGGATGTTCTTGTTAGCCAGATTGTACGTGAAAAACAATTTGAAAATAAGCATAATGAGAGAATTGATATTGATTTTGAGTCAAAAATACAAGCTCCACATGCATTAGTTTATTTGCAAGAACAAGTTCTGCGCAGAATTTTATCTAATTTAATTAATAATAGTTTAGAAGCTTCTGAAAAGCCAGTTGTCAGGATAACTTTGGAGATGCTTGATAAGGATTTTTGCCTTATGATTCAAGATAATGGAGAAGGAATTCCCCCGCAAATTATTGAAAAGATTTATCAGGGAACTGAGGTTTCAAGTAAGGCTTTTGGACATGGAATAGGGTTGAGTTCTGCTTATAAATTTATAAATGAGGAAGTAGGGGGAGAGTTTAAAATCATGTCATCTGGAGAGGGGACATGCATTAGTATGAAAATTCCAGTTGCGACTGATACGGCACCTTTTATTCAAAAAATTAACTTTAGTCGTTTTAATGAAGTTTCCATATTGGAGGATAATTCGTTTTTTATGGAAATGTGGAAAAAACGCACCGATGGTTTTAATCATATTCGTTATTATGATGATTGTTTTGAGAAGATTGAGTTGAAGGATAAAGAACAGAGTTTAATAATCTCTGACTATCATCTTGCAGGTGAAGATGGGCTAATGAGGCTTTCAAGGTTTAAAAAGGCGCATAAAATTCTTTGTACGGGAGCTCCTTTAACTACAGAATTAATTCGCCGTTGTTTAGAGTCAAACATCAGCTTAATTCACAAATCAAATTTTTCAAAAATTACGTTAAAATAAAGTTATTTTTTTAAAACTTGTTCTAGAGTTAATTGAGTAAATTTTTTCATAATTTGATTGGCCTTCCAGAGAATAACAGAAAGCATGATAAATGATGGGGCTAAAATAATGATGTAACTTTTCCAAGTGAGATCAGCTATTTGCTCATTTCGCATTTTCATACGTGAAACTTCATCTAGTTCGGGGGCAATATCGGTAATGATATTTACAGCGAGAATATAGTTGAGAATAGCACTGACTAGAAAGGTAAGGGCAAAGTAGAGCGTTAACTTTTTAAGACTATTTTCATATTCTTTGTGGGTTCCATGTTCATTGAGTTTTTCTTCAATGAGTTGAGTGTTAATAAGTTCTTCATTGTTTAAAAACATTTTTACTAATGGTTTTTTTGTAAAAGCAGTATAAGCAATTCCGATTCCAATAAGGAGTGGAATGGACATCTCTTTAATGGCAAACCAGTTACTATTTAATTGAAATAAAGCAAAGCCTCCGGTGAGAAGAACATTTACAAAACCGAGAATGGAAATAATACTAATGCGCTTTTCCTTAACCCAATCCCAAATGAAAAAACCAACAGGAAAACTTAGGGCCACACAAAGGGCAATGACAGGACCATTTTCTTCAAAATATCCACTGAGCTTGTTTAATAAAAAAACAGGTATGGCTATTGTAAAAATGAGTTCGTAAAGTGATCTTTTATTTTGATTTTGTTGCATGACTATCCATTTTAAAGTTCAAACTATCATACTAGGATAAGTCATAAATTTGAATAAAAAAATAACCGTCTATTCCACTCTTTTTTTATCTGCTTGAAACTTATGATTTTATTGCTAAGCTATAGATTATTAAGTTTGGAGGAAAAATGAAAAATCTAGTTGCAATATTTGCAAGTTTATTTTTGGTAGCATGCGCATCAAATTTTAATCCTAAAAAGAAAGTTGAAGTTGAAAAGTTCTTGGGAGAGAGTGTTTTTAAACAAGATGGAAAAATGATAAACAAATTCCAAGTTTTTGATCATTTAGCAAAAAACCAAGCAGATGAAAGAGCAGTAAATGATATTAAAAAAGATTATGTTCTGGCCGTTTCTGGTGGGGGCCTTGGAGCTGCTTTGGTCGGATTTGGTTTATTGGAAAAGAATGGCTCAAATAAAATGCTTGTTGGGGGTGTTTTAGTCGGACTTGGCTATTATTTTGCTATTCGCGCAGATCAAAATTTATCTCCTTACGTTCAAAAACATAATAAAAAAGTTTCAAATTATATTTTCCCAGAGGTTTTCCAGGATTCACAAGGAAAGCTTGTTTCAGGACTTGGGTTAAAGTTTAATTTTTAATTTCGCTTACATATTTTTTTGAATGACACCCAAAGGTGATGAGTAGGGGACGGCATATCTTTCCAGTCAGTTTTATAAGCATTTTTTAACCTTAGGCTAAGTGTTTTACATGTGGGCATTTGATTTAAACGGGCAGGGATTTGATCTAAAAGAAAGTCTAGCGTAATCAAATAATGATATTTATTAGGAAGATATGTTTTCTCTTTTTCAAGTTTTTTTAATTCTTTTTTGTTTTGTTTTTTTAACTTAATTAGTTCTTGATGAATCTTTTTTGAATTTGTTAGTTTATTAATTTGGTTAATTCTCTTTTCAGGTAAATAAGTTGCTTTTTTTGCAAAACTTGTTGTCACAAAAAAAGAGATGGCCATTAAAACAAATATTTGAGCTTTCATATAATTAATTCTCCTGTGAGGGTAGATAAAACTCTTTTAAGGGTCTTACAGCTAAGCCACGCAAAGTTTCTCTATCACAGAGTTTTAGATATCTTTCTCGTTGAGTATAGGCTTCTATATTTTGATTTGATAAGCGACGTTGCCCATTGGCATTCTTGGCATTAAAAGGATTTTTTGCAGAACAACGTCTTTGAGATATTTGTGAACTATTTTCTTGTTTACATACATTGTAGTACCAACCAACTTCAACTTGAGTTTTTTCAATTCTGCTGGAGTTTGTTGCTGGATAACCACATTTGACATGTTGGTTTTGAGCCAGGTCTTGGGCCCTGCGCGTAAGGACTTCTTGTTCACATGCAAGTTTATGTAGGTAGGTTCCCCCTTCATCATCCAAAGCATTACTTTCGGGGTTTTTTTGTTGTCCGTTAGATCCTCGAGAGCTTTTTCCTTCCCAAAAAATATATGATGAAAAGTACTCTAGTAACTCTTCATTTGAAAGAGGTGCTTTAAAATTAGGTCGTCCCCATAAAGAATGAATTCTGGCATTTCCGTGACGAACTTGAACCGTACTTTGGCCTACTTGTAAACTTTGACTTGGAGCTTGCCCATAGGAGCCATGGAAAAGGTCATAAAAAAATGAGCGAAGTCTATTCTTGATTTTTCCTACACCTCGATTATGCATCAATCTTGTTATGTTAATAAGAACTTTTTCTTTCTCTTCAGAGTTAAAGAGTTCATTGCCACGGAAGTATGACTCTGAAAGATGGTCTAAGGTTTCTTGAGCTTCTTTTTTGTAAAAGCTAAAGTTAGCGTAAGTAAGATAGAGATTTTTTCTAAAGCCATTTGGAAGGTTTGTTCTTTGACAAACATTTCTTGTTTCGGGAAGTGGAGAGGTTCTTATTTCTTCTCTAATACTGTGGCAATATGAGGGGCTTGAGTCATATTCCATTTGATAACCATTTCCGTGAATAAATCCTTCTTTTTGAGATTCGATCAAAATTTGCGTTGCTTGTAAAAGCCCGGATGCATTCAAACTTCCATCTTTATTAAGGTTATAAGCGTTGTGATGAAACTTTGACTCCGCATTAACTAAAGGAAGCATTTCTTTGATTGATAGATTAGTAAAACATTGACTCATCTGTTGTAATTCTTTGTGTATAAAGCTGACATACTCTTTTGAAAGACAGGCTTCATTGTCTGAATTGATTAAATTCTCACCTTGGCATTGTGCTGTTTTAAAGGTAACCCCACTTTTGAGACCGGCCAATATACAAAACTTTTCAGCAGGGGAGGAGTTAAGATCCTCTGGCATAAGTAGTCTTTTTAAATCATTTTGAAGGTAGTCATTTGAGGCAGTACAAGTTTGATAGTTTGAATTGAGTTTTGCTTCAAAGTCTTCACATCCATTGGGAGGGAGGTCAAATGTTTGAATTATTTCATTTTGTGCTTGTATAACGGTTTCTACTGAACCTTTAGGTGTTGGTTGACTCATATAGGCAGTCTCATCAATTGGATTAGTTTGAGCAGTGGTAGGGGGAGAAGTTTCTCTTGCTGAAGCTTGTGAGTTCGTTGGAAGTGAAGTTAAGGGGTCTTCAAACTCCACAGCTCCTAGTTGTTGAATATGCCCATTGGCAAAAAGTTGTTCTAGTTGTTGAGGATTATCAACCCGGTATCTTCCACTATGAGGGGGGATAACGAGATTATACCCTAGACTTCCTTCTTCTAGATAAAACCTCTCATTAGGAGTTAAAAAACTTTTCTCTTCTATTTCTCTTAAGGTGATTGCTATTTGTGTATCTTCTTTACTTATTTGATAAAGATGTCTTGTTTTTACTTCTATGCTCAAGACTTCATTTTGGGCTGTCTCAAATTGAGTTTTGACCCAGTTTCCATATTGTTTTTGAGAAATCTGTTGCTCAAACTCTTCTTTAGATAAAGAAAATACAGTTCCCTGTTCTACAGTCCCGGCTTTAGAGGAAACACTTTTAAAATAAACACGATTAGGGCCATAAAATGTATAATTGGACGCTTCAGAATTTGGTACCAATAAGATTTGATCATCTGGAAGAACAAAAAAGTCTGATGAGTTTGTTTCATTTTTTAAAGTAAAGGCATCGGCAAGGTTAGTAAAAACCTTGCCCTCGAGTGGGTATGAAGTAGCATAAAGATTGATACTCATCATTCCTAGTAATAATATGAGTTTTATTTTAAATTCCACATAGTTTTATCGGATAGATAAAATAGAAACTTAAGCGTATTTAAGAAGCTAGTTGAGTTAATCGTTCAATTTCTAACATTGCTGAATTATATGTTTCTTCTGACATTCTTTCTTTACAGCAGTCTCTTAAACATTCGCTATAATCACTTTCAAGTGGCAAGACGGTTTGACCGCAACCACATATTTTATTTGTTTCTATGGCCGGTAAACCAAGTACCAGAGTAAAAGGCTCTACGTTTTTTGTCACTATTGCTCCAGCCCCAATCATACAAAAAGGACCAAGCTCAACTCCGCAACGAATCACCGCTCCAGCACCAATCGAAGCTCCAGTTTTGACAAAAGTTTTCATAACTTTCCATGATTTATTGCCCACCCGAGGAAACTGATCGTTGGTAAAAACCACAGCTGGCCCAATAAAGCACCAATCTTCAAGTTTGACTCCACTGTAGACATTAACTCCATTTTGTATTCTGCAGCCATGTCCTATATGAACACCGGCATCGATATAGCTACCTTTTCCGATACTCACATCGCTATCTAATGAGCAACCAGATCGAATATGACAGTTGTGCCAGATTTTGACATTATCTCCAAGATGGACTCCATCTTCGACTATTGCTGAGTTATGGATAAAAGGTTTCATAGACGCTCCGTGTTTTGAGTATTATGACTAAATATTTTGTAGATGTAAAACCTCATAATTAACGCTTGGCATGAGTCTAAAGTCATTTCAAAAAAAATAATTTATGCTAAACTTAGTGGGTTTAAAAATGAGGAGAAAATAATGAAAGTTTCAGTTATAGGAACAGGATATGTAGGTTTGGTGTCAGGAGTTTGTTTTGCTGAAATGGGAAATAAAGTGACCTGTATAGATATAGACGAAAAAAAAGTAAAAATGATGAAAGATGGAAAAAGTCCTATCTATGAGCCAGGCTTAGAGTCTATGATGAAAAGAAATATTGAGGATAAAAGAGTTTTTTTCTCGACTTCATATGACTCAATAAAAGAGGCAAAAGCTGTTTTTATGGCGGTTGGAACACCCTCTGGAGATGATGGAAATGCCAATTTATCTTATCTTTATTCAGCCTTAGACTCACTCGTCCCTTATATTGAGGATGATTTAGTTATTGTTTTAAAATCAACTGTACCTGTGGGAACAGGAGAAGCAGTTAAAAAATACTTGAAAGATAAAACTCAAAAAAAATTTCATGTGGTAAACAATCCTGAGTTTTTAAAGGAAGGCTCTGCGGTTGATGATTTTATGAAACCAGAAAGAGTCATTATTGGTACAGATAATGATATGGCCTATGATTTAATGGAAAAACTTTATGAGCCATTTAACAGACAAATAAAAAGAACGATTAGAACAAGCAATCTTTCAGCAGAGGTTATTAAGTATGCAGCTAATTGTTTTTTGGCCACCAAAATTTCTTTTATGAATGAAATTGCAAGACTTTGTGATAGAACGGGAGCAGATGTTCAGGAAGTTCGTTACGGGATTGCCACTGATTCAAGAATTGGAACACAGTTTTTATATCCAGGTCCAGGTTATGGTGGGTCTTGTTTTCCTAAAGATGTGAAAGCCTTGATTTATAAAGCAAAAGAATTAGGTTTAGATTTTAAAATTGTTTCAGCTACAGAAGAAGTCAATGCACAACAGAAACTTTATATGTTTGAGAAGCTTAAATCTCATTTCAAAGATTTAAAAAATAAGAATATTGCTATATGGGGAACAGCTTTTAAGGCCAATACCGATGATATTCGAGAAACACCTGCCCAATATATTGTTGAAGAGTTAACTAAAGAGGGGGCCAATGTTCAGTTTTATGATCCTGAGGCTGCCGTTAACTTCGAGACTATGGCGCAAGAAAAGTCTTTAAATGCCAAACGTATAGAAAATAAATACGATTGTTTAGATCAGATGGATGCTTTGCTTGTTTTAACTGAGTGGAAGGAGTTTAGAGCGCCTGACTTTGAAGAGATCAAAAAGAGATTAAAACAACCTCTTTTATTTGACGGCCGAAATCTTTATAATACGCAACAAGTTTTAGATGAAGGATTTACATATTATGCGGTTGGAAAAGCTGTTTAATTAAAAGTTAAGAGGTAATATGACACTGATTTTAAAGCAAATTTTTTCTTTATTAAAAGTATTGAATTCTGATACAGGAGAAAATCAAATCGCAGCAGGGATTGCTTGTGGCTTAATTTTAGGCTTTGCTCCTGTACTTTCGTTGCAAACCTTACTCGTTTTTATTGTGATCTTCTTTTTTAGAGTTCAAGTTGCTGCGGCTTTTGCCTCAGCATTTTTCTTTGCTTTAGTTGCTTGGATTTTTGATCCATTTTTTGACTATTTTGGAGGAATGATTTTAGAGATTGAAAGTTTGCGAGGAGTCTTTACTCTATTGTATGGAATGCCGATTGTCCCATTTACCAAATTTTATAATTCAATTGTAATGGGAGCTGGAGTGATCTCCATTTTAATGGCACCTTTTATTTTTATTCTAAGTAAAAAAACTGTTGTGAAGTATCGTCAAACAATTTTGGAGAGATTAAAAAATTCTAAGTTTTGGAAGGCGATAAAAGCAACAGGGTTGTATAAGTGGTACGCTAAATATGATGAATTGTATGGATAAATAATATGACTGAAAAAAAAGAAAAAAAAATAAAAAAACAAGGCCCAATACGAACGGGAGCTGTTGTTCCTTTTATTGTTTTTGTTACATTAATTGCTTTGTTTAATTTATTCTTACTTGATAGGACGATAAAAAATACGATCGAGTATATTGGTGAACAAGTTAATGGTGCTGAAGTTAATGTCGCAAATGTGAAGACCAGTTTTTCAGATTTAAAAATTTCTGTTCAGTCCATCCAATTTACAGATAAAAGTAATCCTCATTTAAATCTTTTAGAAATTGGACAATTTGACTTTCAACTCATGTGGGATGCTCTTTTAAGGGGAAAATTTGTTATTTCTCTGGCAANTATAGAAGATGTTAAGGTGAAAACTCAGCGAAAGAGACCTGGCTATATTGTACCAGTGGAAAAGAACAAGATTTCGCAAGGTGAGAAAGTGGCAAGGAAAACTTTAAAACGTGCTCAAAAAGATTTTGAGGGCAATGTCTTTGGCGATATCGCAGGAGTACTTTCAGGAGGAAGTACTGGGGATGTTGCTAAGAATATTGAAGGAAGTCTCGAGAGTAAAAAACGTTTTGAAAGGTTGAGCCAAGAAATTGAGAATAAACAAAAAAGTTTAGAAGAACAAATGGCCAAACTTCCTTCTGGTGAAGAGTTGAAGAAGTTAGAACGTCGCTTTAATGCTATTGCTTGGGGGGATCTAAGAAACTTGGCTAAAGCTCCTCAAATCTTAAAACAAGCAGATCGTCTTAATAAGGATATCCAAGCGGCCCTAAATTCATACAAGAATGTAAACGATAATTTTCAACGGAGTTTAAAAGAAATTTCTTCATCATATCAAGAAGCTGAGAAACTTATTCAGACAGATATAAACTCTGTAAGTAAAAGAATGAATTTACCAACATTAGATAAGAAAGCGATAGCTAAAATGTTATTTGGTAATGAAATCATTGATAAGGTCGCATCTACAAAAAAATACCAAACTATCGCCAAAAAATATATGCCTCCTAAAAAAGAAAAGCCTGAGCCTATTGCAAAACCCCGGGGAGAAGGAAGAGATTATACCTTTGGAACACCTCAATCTTATCCCTTGTTTTGGCTAAAACTTGCAAAAATAAACTCCAAAAATGAACAGGGCTCGGTTATTGGTAAACTAGAGAATGTTACTAATAACCAATATGCAACTGGTGTTTTAACCAATGCAATCATTAAGGCAGATTTTCCTCCGCAAAATATTCGTAATATTTCAGCAAAGGCGACAATAGATCATAGAGAGGCACCAATAATGAAGCTAGAAGCCTCAGTAGGTAGTTTTGTTGTGACTGATAAAGCTTTATCTAAGTCTGCAGATGCTAAATTTATTATTAAAAAGTCTGAAGCTTCGACGAATATGTTTGGAACACTTCGTGAAGAGCGAGTTGATTTGAAAATTAAAAATCGTTTTACAAAAATTGATTATCAAACCGAAGCTAAATCTCCAGTTGTATCAGAGGTTCTTAAGGATGTGGCCAAAAAAACGAATGTTTTAACCTTGGACGCTAAGGTTAAGGGAGAGTGGGATAAACTCTTATTTGATATTAAGTCAAATCTTGCCTCTGCGATAGAAAACTCTGTACGTTCTTTGATTAAAGAAAAAATCCAAGCAACTCAGCGTAAGATAAAAGCAGATATAGAAAAAGAAATTGCTCGTAGCCGCTCTGAGGTAGATAAACAAATCACTCAAGTAAAGTCTCAAGTCAATCAAAAACTAGAGCAGGGTCGGGCCCAAGTGAAGAAGATTAAAGAGCAAATTCAACAAAAAGAGAAAAAAGCTAAGGAAAGTCTTAAGAACCCATTTAAGGGAATTAAACTTTAAATGTCAGAATATGTTTTTTGACGAGTTTATTTTCTCGTGAAAAAATAATTGGTATCATTATAACTTTTACATATTCCAAGGAGGGAAGATGAAGAAGATAATAACTATCTGTATTGGTTTGTTGCCTATTATTTCACTTGCATTACCTGTAAAAAGTGGAGAGCGATTTCGAGTCCAAATTCCTGGTGAATTTATTGTAAAAACAAATGGTGAAAAGATTCAGCAGAAGATTATTAAAAAACTTGGCAAGAATATCTTTCTTATCCATGCAACCTCTCAAATGAACTTAAAGAATGTAAGAAAAGTTTTTCCTAATTATGCTTATTATGGTGATTATAAGGATGTAATGCCTAGCACTCCAAATGATGCTGATTTCTCCGACCAATTTCACCATACAATGATTCAAACGTTGGATGCCTGGCCAATAACTAAAGGAAATAAAGAGGTTATTGTGGCCGTGACTGATAATGAGTTTCAGATTGACCATCAAGATTTACAAACAACTTGGTGGAAGAACAATAATGAAATTCCAAATAATGGGATTGACGATGATNAAAATGGTTATATAGATGATGTTTTTGGATGGGACTTTATAGGAGAAGACAATAATGTCGACTCTGATGAAGAGCCAACTCATGGAACTCATGTAGCCGGTATTATTGCTGCAACTGCAAATAATAAGAGAGGGGGAAGTGGAATTGCACCAGGTGTAAAGGTTATGCCTCTAAAGTGGTATGGAAATGAGAGACGTTGGACGTCGGCCATTATTTATGAGACTTATCGCTATGCAGTTGATATGGGGGCTAAAATAATTTCAACGAGCTATAATATTGATGGTTTTGTTGATGATGAAGCCTATTTAGATGCTGTTAGCTATGCTAGAGAAAATAATGTTCTTATTTTTAATAGTGCAGGAAACTCAGGACAAAAAAATCCTCCTCGTCAAAAAATCGAAGAAGTGATTTTAGTTTGTTCAGTCAAGTCTGCAAGTGAGCGCTCACAAGACAAAAAGAGCTCATTTTCAAATTATGGTGATGGGATTGATATCTGTGCACCAGGAGATCCTGTTTACTCAACCGTTCAGTCACCAAGCAATTCTCCAAGTGGAGAACAAAATCGTTATGGTAACCTACAAGGAACATCCATGGCGGCGCCAGCAGCAGCTGCTGTTGCAGCCTTGATTTGGTCTGCTCATCCTAACTTTAGTGATGATGAAGTCAGACAGCGCTTATATGATTCTGCCGACGATATAGACCATCGAAACTTTTGGTATCGAGGAAAACTTGGAGCAGGAAGAATTAATGCAAGTAAAGCTGTAGAATAAAAAAAGATAGAGATTGAGAAGTTAAGAAAAGGGGCAATAATTGTCCCTTTTTTGTTAGTCAAAATTAGAGTTTGTCGTCATAATAGGGGTAATAAAGGAGAATATGATGTCACAAAAGATTCTTGTAACCGGTGGTGCAGGTTATATAGGTTCCCATGTGGTGAAACAGCTTGGGAAAGCCGGTTATAAAATTATAGTTTTAGATAATTTGTCGACTGGTAACGAAAATGCTGTAACTTATGGAGAACTAGTAAAAGGTGATTTAAGTGATAAAGATNTTTTAGATTCTCTTTTTAAGCATCATCAGTTTGATGCTGTTATGCATTTTGCAGGATCAATCATTGTCCCAGAAAGTGTTGAGAAACCTGACCTTTATTATCAAAATAATACAATAAATTCATTTCACCTTATGCAAGCATGTTTGAAATATAAAGTGAAAAATTTTATTTTTTCGTCTACTGCGGCAACTTATGGAATTTTACCACAGGGTTATGCTGCCGAAGATCTGCCAACACATCCTATAAATCCCTACGGAGAGTCGAAGTTAATGACTGAGTCCATGTTAAAAGACTTATCATTAGCTTATGAAGATTTTAATTATGTCGCATTAAGATATTTTAATGTTTCTGGTGCAGATCCAGAAGGAGAGATTGGCCAAGCATTTCCTGGAGCAACTCACTTAATTAAAGTTAATTGTGAGGCAGCATCTGGAAAAAGAGATAAAACTTTTATTTTTGGAACAGACTTTGAAACTCCAGATGGAACTGGAGTCAGAGATTATATTCATGTTGTTGATCTTGCGAATGCCCATCTTAAGGCACTTGATTATTTACAAGCTGGAGGAAAGTCAGATGTTTTTAATTGCGGCTATGGGAAAGGTTTTTCTGTTCGTGAGGTTATAAAAGCAGTAAAAGAAGTGACAAAAGTTGACTACCCAGTTGTTGAAGCTCCGAGAAGGCTTGGTGATCCGGCTATTTTAGTTTCAAAAGTTGATAAAATTCGTTCTCACCTTAACTGGTCTCCAGAGTATGATGATTTAAATTTTATTATTAAAACAGCGTATGAGTGGGAAAAAAGTGAAGTTTTTGCTCGATGGGGTAATTCAAAATAATGCAAAAGAAAACGATTGTTGTACATTCTGGGGGAATGGATTCAAGTATTTGTCTTGCTTTGGCCATTGAACAATATGGAGCACAGAATGTTTTGGCGATGTCATTTACTTATGGGCAAAGGCATTCACAAGAGCTTTTGTATGCTCAAAAAATTTGTGAAGAATGGGGAGTTGAGAGAATAGTTATTGACCTCAACTGTCTAAATGAAATAACTGAAAATGCTCTTCTCAATAAAAAGACAAAAATAGAATACTCTCAAGATAATATTCCGAATACCCTTGTTGTCGGGCGAAACGGGTTAATGGCACGCATCGCAGCTATTCATGCACATCACTTGGGTGCAAAAAGTATTTTTATGGGTGTTATTGAGATCGAAGAAGCTAATTCTGGTTATAGAGATTGTTCTCGAAAATACATGGATATCATTCAAGCAGGACTGAGAATGGACTTTGCTGAGCCTGAATTTGAAATTAAAACACCGCTTGTTTATATGACAAAACTTCAGACAATGGAACTTGCGTATCAAATTGGAAAACTACACTTTCTTCTTGAGAATACTTTAACTTGTTATGAGGGAATCCCAAAGCAGGGTTGTGGAAAATGTCCGGCATGTAAGTTAAGAAATGAGGGAATTAAGGAGTTTTGTAAGTTACATCCTGACTTCGGTTTTTCTTATTATTCAGAGGTTTGTTCTAAAAGTTGACTTTCTTTTAAATACATAAAAATATTTCTGGCCATTAATTCATGGCCAAAAGTTCTTAGATGGTTATCATCGGCGAATAAGGCTTGTTTACTGTGTTTGGCTATAAGTTTTTGAAAAATTTTATGTTGGTCGATAAATTTTAAGTTAGAATTTTTTGCTATAGTCTCGACTGTTTGATTAACCAATGAAAAGTCTGAAGGATAGTTTTGAATGATTAATTCAAATTTATATTTTTGAGAAAGTTGAATGATTTTTTTCCAAGCTTCTTTTCTTTTCGTAAGAATGGTGGATTCTATCTCTTTATTCATATCTAAAAAATTAAGTGATTTTTTAAATAACTTAGATGTTCTTAGTGATTTATTTTTTTGAGTTGACGCTAAAAAATGCTTTCGAATGGCATTATTTGTATAATGACTTTGAAATTTGGTAATTTGAAAAAAAGTGTCTAGAGTTGAAGGATGTGACCTTTTATCATTCCAAAAATACTCAGGAGCAAGATGAATGAAGTCCAAAAGAAGTTTAGTCGCTTTATCGTACTTGAGATTTGTACTATAATATCTTACTTGCGGTATAATAATGACATTATAAATAAAACGCATTTTATCGGCAAATTCAAATTCATTGATATCACCATCTAGAAGGTCCTTGTATGAGAAAAGAATTTCTTGTGCAGACTTTTTGTATTTAGGCCAATCTACCTTTTGAGCTTTTAAGTCTTCTTTGATTTTGTTATAAAGATGACTAAGTTGAAGAAATGTTTTTTCCTCGGGGGAATTGTAGTTAATCAATAACCTTTCAAGCTCTAATTTAATATGTCTATAGGCTTTATACACCTTATATTCTTGATACCAAGGAATAGGATTAATATTAATTTTCGTTGTTTGTTCTTTTCTATTACCTGGACGTTTTTCTCCATAGATATAATAAAAAGGGTCAGCTGAGCCAACCATGATAATAACAACTCTAGGGAGAGAACTATTTTCTTGTGCCAATCTCAAATTTGCTTTTAGCCTTTGATAAGTATTCCAAGTGGGATCTTCGCATTTACCTAAATTTAAAATGGAATAATTAAGACCACTTTGTTCAATATATTTAAACAAATGAGCTGGATATGATTCTGTTGCACGTACATTTCCTCCATTGGTAAAAGAGTCTCCGATCGTCCAGATTTGTTGTGAATGTTTATCTTTCTTTTGGAAAAGTTTTAT
>PAKC01000052.1 GCA_002706205.1 Halobacteriovoraceae bacterium | reverse complement strand
AGGATGCGTTCCATTTAAAATAGCAAAGGCTTGTTCATCCACTCTTTTCACCAAACTTTGCGTTTCTGTAGGAATGGCCATCTTTAGAAGGAGAATAAGATCCTCAATATAAAAATCTTTTCCATCTTCTATCTTAACTGTGCATGTTAATTTTGACCGTTGTGAATGAGGAACTCCGATCCCAACGCCCTCAGTAGTCTTACCTTGAGCATACTCTTGTTCGTATTGTTTTGCCATGGACAAAGAACATGGACAAGTTGATGAGTATTCATAAGTTAGTGTAATAAAATACTCAAAGCCCTTATCTTTAGTTTCAACCGCCTTTAAGGCAACTGGATAATATTGCCAACCCCAATTATCACTTTTTAAAGATTTCTGCTTTACTGGGTAATTAAAGTTAATTTTTAAATAAGCTGATTCAATTAACTTATTATCTGCTTCATCAGCTAACTCAATACGATATCGTCTTAAGACATTTTTAAAAAAGTTTGCATCCAAAGCCTCTGTTGCTGCTACTGCTTGCAATATAGTACAAAGCCTAGACATGCTTACACCATTTTTATTAGCATCTAAATTCACAAACATCGAAGCTTCACAATCATGGGATCTAACGACTCCAAACTTATTCTTTAATTCAATCGGTAATCGATAGCGATTAATCCCTACTCTAGGAATAGCAATTAAGTCACTCGTTGGTAATTTTTGAAAGTCATTAAGTCCAGACTCGTCTTTAGAGTTACAATCTAAAATATCTTCGACAACTTTACTTTTTACAGAAGTATGTTCTGAAAAGGATTGATCTATCATTTCCTGCTCCATTTTGGGACTGATTTTTATCATACTTTATCTCCTAGTTCCAGGGTATTCCTTACTATTATAATATATTTACAGCAACTTCCACCCTCGTCTGGCCGTTTTCTAGTCATTTTCTGGCCAGAATTTTGCTTGCCAACTGGTCAAAAGCTTTTTATACAGACTAACTTATGAGAATAATTAAGAATCTTTTTATTGGCCTTATCAATCTCTATCAAAGATTTATATCACCATTTCTTGGGCAAAACTGCCGTTTTACTCCAACATGCTCATCCTATGCTAAAGAAAGCTTGCAAAAAAAGAATATTTTTATGGCCTTTTGGCTCATTTTAAAAAGAATTCTCAAGTGTCATCCTTTTCATCCTGGGGGATATGATCCGGTCGAAAAGTAAAATTAAAGAATTTGCATGGGGTCGATATCAATTTTACATGTAAGACCACTAATCTGTTGATAATTGCTTTCAAAAGTTGAAATCAAAGCATGAAGCTGATTTAGCTGTGAACTTTTTAGCATAATCGCCCAAGTAAATTGATTAGCTTTTTTCTCTACTCCCAATGGTGTTGGCCCAAGTAATCTTACTTGGGGAAAATGACCATCAATTGTTTTTTGTAGTTTTTTTGCGACTTCAGAAATATTTAAAATCAACTTATCTCTTTGATGAGATGAGAAAAACAACATCGCCATTTTAGCAAAAGGAGGGCAGGCACATAATTCTCGTAAGGGCAGTTCTTCCTTATAAAAACCATCAAATGAATGTGACTGGATCAACTCAAAAATATGATGTTCGGGGGTTAGGGTTTGGATAATGACTTGTGAAGAGTCTGAAAAACGTCCGGCCCGTCCAGATATTTGTTCCACAAGTTGGAAAGTTTTCTCACTTGATCTAAAATCAGCGTAACTGAGCATGGAGTCTATTCCTAAAATAACAACTAAGTTCACTCTTTTAAAATTATGTCCCTTGGCCAGCATTTGAGTTCCAACCAATATATCAATATCTTTATTGTGAAAGCGCTTTAACTTATCATTTAAGTCTTTAGTGGTTTTAATTTCATCCCTATCAAAACGCTCAGTACAATATTGGGGAAAAAGCTCGCTTAAAACTTGTTCTACTTTCTCTGTTCCAAACCCCTTATTAAGTAAACTAATCCCCCCACATTCAGGGCATTGATCAGGCATAGGCATAACAAAGTCACAATGGGAGCAACTCAAACAATTCCTATGCTTAAAATATCTCAGGTTGTTTTGACAGCCACAATCATCATTATAAAACTGGTGTCCACAGTTTCTACATTGAACATAACTAGAATAGCCCAATTTATTAATAAAAATCAAAACCTGTTCTTGCTTAAACAAATGCTTTTCAATCTCTGCTAAAGTTTCATCCAGAAAAGGCCAAGCAGGATTATTTTCCTTAAACTTATCTTTAATATCTAGAAGTTTTAATTGTGGAAAATGTCCTTGGGCGACCCTTTTCTTTATGGGGTAATAAAAACGATTATGAGATTCTTTTTGAAATTGAAAATAATTTTCGACTGTAGGAGTTGCGCTTCCCAAAATAACAGGACAGGTATTTATTTGAGACTTTTTGATGGCCACATCTCTACCGTTATAAGGACATCGATCTGTTTGTTTAAAACTTTGATCATGTTCCTCATCCACAATAATCAGCCCTAAGTTTTTTACCGGTAAAAACAAAGAACTTCTCACCCCCATAACTAAAACAGGTTTTTCCGATTCATTTAAAAGTTTCCAAATCGTATATTTCTCAGAGGGTGTCACTCCACTATGATAAGTATAAACAGGACAATCTAAGTAAGTAGAAAAAATTTGAGTAAACTGAGGAGTGAGATTAATTTCTGGCAACAAAAACTGAACGGACTTACCAGTCTTTAAAACCGATTTCATTGCAGAAAGATAAATTGCTGACTTACCACTGCCAGTCACACCATGAATATAATGTTGGCTAAAGCCTAAATCCTTATTTTTAAGAATATTTTCAACAATTTCACTTTGACGCTGGTTAAGTTCAAATTCTGAAGCCTTTCCTTCGCCTTGAATAAAGTCAATTTTTCGCGGACGTTTTAAAATCTTAGGGAGACAGTCAAAAATGAGTTTTCCCAAAGAGTAATGATAATATTTACTCATCCAAGTGTAGAGCTCCAATTCTTTTTGACTCAAGCTCATCGCATTTTCAATCTTGGCATAAATAGGCTTAATCAAGCTTTGATCAAGCTGAGAAATCTCACTTTGAGTAGATGTTCTTAAAAGAGTTCCCTTTGCTTTTCTTTTTCCAAATGGAACCTCTACCAGGTCTCCCGTCTCATACGTATCCTGTGCTTTATAAGTAAAAACACAATCACTTTTTGGGAAATTAACAGCAACTTGATAAAAATTCATTTCATTATTTTTGGTATTTCAGCAAATGGCTTTGGGAGGAGATCACCAAAGTAGTTTTTAGACTGAATTTCCTTTTGGTTAGCAAAATAGATAGGAAGGTCTGGTTTTGCAAATTCACTTAAAACTTGTAGACATAAAGCACATGGGCCGATGGCCGGACTCGTATTACTAACCACGACAAGAAACTCAAACTCAACTCGCCCTAATTTGACCATTGAACTTTGAATCGCGCCTCTTTCAGCACACACGGTTGCGCCATAGCTTGCATTCTCAAGATTACAACCTGTGATAATTTCATCACAATCTTTTATTTTAATAGCAGCTCCAACCTCAAAATGCGAATAAGGTGCATAAGCATTTTTTTGAGCTTGTTTTGCAAGCTCATAAGCTTTCATTACAATTTTTGAAACTTCCATTTTTACTCCTACAGATTATGATAAACAACTTTTCCTTCAAAAAGAGTTAACATCGTTTTTCCAAAAAGTTTTTGCCCTATAAAAGGTGAGTTTTTAGACTTTGAAGCAAAAAAATCTTCATTGACTTCAAAACCATTATCTAAATCAAATAAACAAAGATCGGCCAAAGCTCCTTCTTGAATTCGACCTAAATTTAATTTAAACAATCTTCCCGCCTGAAAACTCATAAGGTCAATACAACGGCTAAGACTTAACTCTCCATTTTTTACAAAGTGAGTATAGATTAAAGCAAAAGCTGTTTCCAAACCTATAATTCCAAAAGGTGCTTTTTCAATATTTTGATTTTTCTCTACCGGTGAGTGAGGAGCATGATCTGTCGCAATAGCATCAATTGTTCCATCTAATAAAGCCTCAACGCAGGCTGCTCTGTCTTGTGCTGACCGAAGAGGTGGATTCATTTTCCAATTCGCATTAAGCCCATGCTCATTCTCAGGAATATCTTCATCACATAAAAGTAGATGATGAGGAGAGACTTCAGCCGTCACGCAATATCCCTTCTTTTTTGCCTCTCGCACATATTCAATTGATTCTTTTGTTGAGATATGAAGTACATGATAATGACAACCTGTTTCCCCACTTAAGCGACAACCCCTTTCCACATGAACGGACTCGCTTGCCGGATCAATCCCCTTGACATTAAACTCTTCAGCTTTTTTACCTTTATGAATAGAACCCCCCATAGATAAAGACTCATCCTCTGAATGATCCAAAATGGGTAAATCAAGCTTCTGAGCTTCCTTCATTGCCTGATAAAAAACTTCTTCTTTTTGAACACCTTTGCCATCGTCAGTTATCGCAATAGCTCCCGCAGCTTTAAGCTCAGAAAAATTTGTAAGCTCAATACCTTTTAACTCTTTTGTTAAAGAGCCTGTTGGGTAAACTCGACAAAGACCTACCTCTAGAGATTTTTGCCACATAAAGGCAACCACTTCTTTATTATCTGCAGCGGGCTTAGTATTAGGCATTGAAATCACTGTCGTAAACCCTCCCTTAGCAGCTGCTTTACTTCCTGATTCAATATCTTCCTTATACTCAAATCCTGGTTCTCTAAAGTGAACTTGTGGATCACAAAGTCCTGGAGATAAGAAAAAACCACGACCATCAATAACTTTATCTGCAACAATATTTTCTGTTATAGACTTATAAACTTTTAAAACCTGACGGTCCTCAATTAAAACCTCTATAGCAATAAACTGATCCCCAACTTCACCAAGAAGATGAGGAAGTGTTTTTACATTTTTTAATAATATTCTCATAACTCATCCTTTAAAACTTTTTTAAGATATTTACCAGTTAATGATTCTTTCGTCTTACTGACTACCTCTGGAGTCCCACAGGCCATAATTTTTCCTCCATGAACTCCACCTTCTGGGCCCAAATCAATAATATAGTCACTTGTCTTAATAACATCCATATTATGCTCGATAACCAAAACAGAATGGCCCAGCTCAATTAACCTCTCCAATGCATTTAACAAGACTTTTATATCTTGAAAATGAAGACCTGTCGTCGGCTCATCGAGAACATATAAACAATGTCCTCTTGTCGCTTTACTTAACTCACGAGAAAGTTTAAGCCTTTGAGCTTCTCCTCCAGATAAAGTGGTCGAACTTTGCCCCAGCTTTATATAGCCTAAACCAACAGAATCAAGTGTTGCGAGGGCACGATGAATTTTTTTATGATGCTGAAAAAACTCTACAGCTTCTTCGATAGAAAGATTTAGAACATCTGCAATATTTTTTCCACGATAAGTGATATTTAAAGTTTCTTGATTATAGCGCTTTCCCTGGCAATCAGAGCAAGTAATATAAACATCAGGTAGGAAGTTCATCTCAACTTTAATTTGCCCATTACCTTCACAACTTTCACACCTTCCTCCCTTAACATTAAAACTAAATCTCCCCGCTTTATATCCTCGAATTTTTGCTTCATTTGTGTTTGCAAATAATGTTCGAATCTGATCAAAAAGTTTAGTATATGTTGCTGGATTTGATTTTGGAGTCCTTCCAATGGGACTTTGATCAATTTCTATGACTTGGTCTATTTTGCTTACACCACTAATTGATTTATAACAAGCTTGTGACTCAAACTTCTTAGTTAAATAGTTTTTAATGCCTGGAACGAGGGCCTTATGTATTAAGGTTGATTTTCCTGAACCAGAAACTCCTGTAACACAGACAAATCCACCAATAGGGATTTCCACGTCTAAGTCAATGAGATTATTCTTCGTCACTTTTTTTAGTTTGATAAAGTCATTTAATTTTCTTCTCTCAGTTGGTATTTCTATTTTTTCTTTACGAGCTAAATATCTCCCTGTAAGCGTGTTAGCAGCTTTTATTTGTTTCGGTGTCCCTTTGGCCACGACTTCTCCACCATGTATTCCTGCCCCAGGTCCAATGTCTAAAATATAATCGCTTGCTAACATAGTATCTTCATCATGTTCAACGACAATAACTGTGTTTCCCATCGACTTTAAATAAATTAATGTTTTGATAAGTTTATCATTATCTCTTTGATGCAAACCAATGCTAGGTTCATCTAAAACATAAAGTACACCAGACAAAGCAGAACCGATTTGTGTCGCCAGCCGAATTCTTTGAGACTCACCACCAGAAAGAGTATTTGCAGCCCTATTTAAAGTTAAATACGTCAGTCCAACATCAACTAAAAATTTTAAACGAGAGTGAATTTCTTTCAGTAATTTATCTGCAATAATCTTTTGATTTCCCTTAAAACTTACTTTTTGAAAAAAGAGAAAAGCCTCTTCAATAGAGAGCTTAGACACATCCATAATACCATGTTCACCTATTTTCACATTACGAGCATAAGCATTAAGTCTTTGCCCCTCACATTTTGGACAAACTTGGATGTGCATATATTTCTCAAGATCAGACCTTACTTTTTCTGAAGAACTTTCAATATACTTTTTTTCCAACCAAGCATCTAACCCCACAAAAGCTTTAGTAAATGTATAAGAAGAATTATCAGATCTAAACTTATAGGTATATTCTTTGTCACTTCCCTCAAAAATAATCTTTCGAATTTTCTTTGACCATTTATTTAGAGGTTGATGTAAATCAATTTTTTCAGCTTCTAAAATACATTTAACCATTTGATAATAAAACGAGCCTTTTTTTCCGAGGGGAAGAATCGCTCCATCAGCAAAAGACAAAGATTCATCAAGAATATATTTTGAACGCACAAAAACCTTTGACTCCCCTAACCCGTTACATGCTTCACACGCTCCTAAAGGAGAATTAAAAGAAAAAAGTCTTGGTTCCAACTGTGGATAACTCTTACCACTTTTATGGGAATACAAATGTTCACTATAAAACTCAAGTCGATCATCCACCAGAACAAGCATATTTCCATCGCCAAGTTTTAACGTTTGCTCAACAGAATCAGTCAATCTTGCCTTAATCCCTTCTTTCACAACAAGTCTATCAATAACAACTTCAAGATTATTTTTTTTATTCTTTTCTAAACTTAAACTATCCTCTAAAGTCTTTAGCTCTCCATTCACTCTGACACGAGAAAATCCTAACGAAAGATATTTTTGGATGAGATCTCTATGCTCCCCTTTTTGTCCTTGAATAATTGGGGCCAATAATTGAAGCTTCGTCTTCTCTGGCTTTGATAGGAGTGATCTTACAATTTGTTCTGCAGATTGAGCTTGTAGCTTCTCACCTGAGTCGGGGCAGTAAGGTGTTCCGACTCTCGCATATAAAACTCTTAAATAATCATAAATCTCAGTTATTGTCCCGACTGTTGATCTAGGGTTTTTGCTAGTAGATTTTTGATCAATAGCAATAGCAGGGCTTAAGCCTGTAATACTCTCCACTTCCGGAGGCTCCATCTGGCCTAAAAATTGTCTCGCATAACTTGAAAGAGACTCTATATATCTTCGTTGTCCTTCAGCATATAAAGTATCAAAGGCTAAAGAAGATTTGCCCGACCCAGAGGGACCAGTAATAACTGTCAGAGCGTTTCGAGGAATTTCAACATCAATGTTTTTTAAATTATGAACTTTAGCACCAAATATTTCAATTTTATCCATGATTAACTATACAACATTGCCATATAGTCGGCAAAACTAAATAAATAAAAGAGCTTTTTACTCTTCTTATTTTGCCACCCCAAAATGACACTGGTGCAAAGAAGGATAATCTAACCGACTTAATTTACACATCAAAACTATGGTATAACCTTTGCAGCTCTAATCTTCAGCAAAGGTCAGGGACGACCACAACAAAGAGGTAAAAATGAAAGGGAATTCGTTAGCACTCTTAATCCTATTAAGCTTTTTGACATCCTGTGGAAAAGTTATTGGAGAGAAAAATTCAGCACCTAGAACACCGGATCAAGTAGGAATTATCGCAAGCTGTACAAGTAAGTCTGAGGCTCAAGCGATTGCACAAGAGTTTGGTGTCCAATACAGAGTTATCAATGAAAAAAGAAAATTAATCGAATTCATTGGTCTTACGCAGTCAGAGCTAGAAACACTACTGCCAAAATCTAAATTTCGCTCAAATAAAATTTACAATGATGTTCTTATTAGCGGAGACTTTAAATCAAAGTCAGTAGCAAATTATGAGTTTTATGGTGCTCATCCTCCAACTTATAGAAATGAAAGTTCAGGACGCTATTTTCCCCACTTAGAACAAATCAAAGCCTTGCAAAACAAATTTCTAGGAGAGGGTATTACTATCGCCATAATCGACACAGGAGTCTACTATAATCACCCTCATTTAAGCCCCAATATTCTACTTAATGGCTTAGATAAACACGGATCAAATGCAGATAATCAAGACTCAGACAATAATGGATTCATTGATGATTATGTTGGATGGGACTTTTATAATGGTGATGCCTACCCCATTGATGATAATGGACATGGGACTCATGTGGCAGGACTGGCCGCAAGCACTTACATGGGAATTGCTCCAAAAGCTAAAATTCTCCCCGTCAAAGTCCTCAGCTCTGATGGCAGAGGAGATCTAGGAACAATCGCAGCTGGTATTTTTTATGCAATTGACAGAGGCGCTGACATCATCAACTTATCTCTAGGAGGAACTGCTGGCTCCCAAGTCTCTGCAGAACTTCAGACATTAATTAATGCCACCAGAACAGCAAAAAGCAATAATACTCTCCTTGTCGCTGCTGCAGGAAATGGAGGCAACGATGGTATTGGTGATTGCAACGATAACTTACCAGTTTATCCGGCCAATATACAGGAAGAGAATCTTATCTCTGTTGCCAGCGTAGACGCTTATAATCAAATAACTGAATACTCTAATTTTGGAGGGGCCACAGTTCATATTGCTGCCCCAGGAGGTGATGTCTATACAGGAGGTCTATATTCGGTTGGAATTCCTAGCTGCTTTGGACCTTGTTCACAAGATGATATCCCCTATCGAAGCTCAATGGGAACCTCTATGTCAACACCAATTGTAGCTGGCTTAGCCGCTGTTATAAAGTCGGCCAATAAAACAACTTCGCCCAAAAAAATACGTGATATTATTTTAAAAACTGGAACAAAAATTCCACAGCTAGAAGGACTTCTTGTCAGCCCAAGTGTGATTAATGTTCAAATGGCTTTGAAAGAACTATTGCTCTAGCTTCTCGACAACTTTTGAAATTAAAGAAACATGTTCTCCAGTAATATTGGGGTCATCTTCAATACAATTCATTCGAGAGCCATTACAACGGTTAACTTTCATACAATGAGTTCCATCATCTTTGAAGGCCACAACATAATCTGTATCTCCCCGAACCAGAATCCCCTCAACTTCAAGCGTTTCCTGATTAAAAACTGGCGAACCTGAATTCCCACCAAAGGTATCAAGATTAGTTGAAAAGAAATTATCAAAAACCCCAAATACATTTGCAGAGTCTGCATACTTTAAAGGTAAACCAGTAGGATGCCCTAAAACAAAAATACCTTGCTTAGATTTCACTTTTTTAGCAGCTAACTTAAGAGGCTTTCTTCCAATCACCTTTCGGTCAAGCTGAATGATTGCAAAGTCATCTAACTCTTCATAACGAGCATAAACAACTTTTTTACAAGAATAAATATTTTCTTTTGGTATTTTTCTTAGATTCAAAGGGCCTTTTTTGTCAATTTGATAGTCAAAAACCCAATCATTTCTTTCACATTCAAATGTTTTCTCATCACGTGCTTCTTTAAACATTGCTGTCGCACAATGACCAGCAGTAACAAGTAAATCCGGAGCGACTAAAAAGCCAGTACAATCAACAATTGTTGGTTGATTAGCAAATCTTTCAGTCTCACATACATTCATCGATCGAGGATGAGATAGCGTCAATACTCTACGGATTTTAGCAAAAGGTCTTTTACGGCTCATCTCGTATGAGCTAACAGCAACTCTTCCTGCAACTGACTTTGCTAACTCCTTAATCTTTTGATTATGAACATTTTTGATATCGACTCGATTATCCAGCCCATAAACAATTTTTTCTTTGGCAAACGTAGAAAGGGAAAATAACCCCATAGCAACTAAAAATAATTTTGAACTCATCTCTCTTCTCCTAAGGCCAACTTAAGATATTAAAGATGAAATGACAACTTACAAGAGCTTACCGCTCAGGTATTTTAACAATAACTTAACCTACGCTCTGCAAAACCAAGAGTTTAAGCAGTTTTATCCAACTCAACGTCAGCATAAATATCGTGATCACGCTTAACTAAGGTTTTTTTAGCACTGCAAAATTTGTGATAAATATAATCAAGATCCAAAATACAAATCGTATCGTTTTGAATATAAATCGAGCCTAAAAGACCCTCGTCAACAATTGTGTCTGTATTAACTTGCTCAAAAGAATACTGAATTTCATCCAGTTCATAAACCACGAAACCAAACCTCATTCCTTCATAATTCACAACAATAAGTTCAATCAATTCATGATCGTCTTTTTTTCTAAGCTCATCTAACACCGTCTTTTCTTTTAAACCAATAAAATGAACGGGGTCAAAAATTGGCATAGATTTATTTAAATACCTAACAATATAATTATCCCCAACAGACTCCAACTGATTCAACTGAATCTTTTCTAAACGCTCAACATAATCGAGCTCAATACACATATATTCTTCTTGAGAATGTTTAAAAAGCATATACTCATTCACATTATTTTCTTGCTGTTCAACTTCAAGGTCAGCTAAAGCAAATGGTTTTTCAGCCTCGATATTTATTCCTGCAGCAATGGCCAATCCCTCTGAAGCTAAAACAAGTGCCACTTCACCGGTTCCCAACAATGAAGCACCATGAAATAATTCTTTAGAGTGAATATAATCATGAAGGTTACGAGAGACAACTTCTTCAAAGTCATAGATTTCATCTACAATTAATCCAAACTTTGTACCACCACTGCGTAAAACAACAATATTTAAAACATCAAACTCATTGACATCTCTATCTTCAAGTTTCAAAACATGGCTTAAATCTGCCAATTGAATCATGCTTTCGTTATGACACAAAACTTTTTGTCCATCGACATTGTACATTTTTGAATTGGCCTGGTCTTCAACATACCTAACCACTTCAACAACTTCATCCATATTAAAAATAAAGTTTTGCTTTGAAGTCGATACAGACAATGTGTTAATAATTAAAACCGATTTAGGTATAGGGACAGATAAAGTGAAAACAGATCCTTTACCGACCTCACTTTCAACATAAACAGAGCCTCCCATATTCTCAAAAGAACCTCTGACCATATCCATTCCAACTCCACGTCCTGAAAGATCAGAAACCTGCTCTGCTGTACTAAATCCAGAGTCAAAAATAATATTAACAATTTCCAAAGAAGACATTCTGTTGATTTCCTCAGAGGTATAAAGTCCTTTTTCGACAGCTTTTTTCTTAATCACTGTTGGATCAATACCTTTTCCATCGTCAATTATTTTCATAACAATATCTTCACCAATTTCTTCTACTGTTATCAATAATTGTCCAACCTCGTCTTTACCTTGTTGTTTTCTCTGCTCAGATGTTTCAAGACCATGATCAAGTGAGTTTCGAATGATATGAATCAATGTATTATTATAAAGTTTTGCCACAATATTATCTACGGAAGTTTCTTCGCCTTTAACTTCAAACTCTACATTTTTTTTCAATTGCTTAGACAGGTCTCTAACTAATCTTTTAAAGGGTCTAAAAGTATTTTTCAAAGGAACTTTACGCATCTCTGTAATCTTCCCCTGGATATTCGAAGTCACATCATACATTCCACCAAGTAAATCGTTTAAAAGTTCTATATCTTGATCACCTCTGAATTTATTTTCTATCTTCTTTACCGTTTTAAGAATTGTATTTCGAATAACTGTTAATTCACCCGACTCCTCCATAAACTCATTGAGTAAGCTCATAGAAATATTCATTTTATCATCGTCTTTTTTTGCAGTTTTGTTAACTTCAGCTTCGTCTGAGACAACTTTTTGTTCTGTCTTTTCTGCATTTGGGAGATCATTTGCCAAATGCTCTGTATTGTATTTGGCTAAAGCATTATTAATTTCTAAATTATAATCTGCTCCTTCTTCTTTAACGTAATCAAAAAATTTCTTTAAATCATCGAGTCCCTCTAATAAAACATTTACAGAAGCCGTATTCACTGGGATGACCTTATTTCGAAGCTCTCCAATAAAGTCTTCATATTTATGAGTATAACTTCCAAGACGATTTAGACCAACACAAGAAGCTGTTCCCTTAATCGTGTGTAATAAACGAAAATAAATAGAAAGGGTTTGTTCACTATCAGGGGTTTCCTCTAGCTCTAAAATTAATTGCTCAATTTCGTCCAACATCGGAGTCGATTCATCTAAAAACCCCTCCACCATTTCTCTTTCTTCTTCCAAAATTTCCATTCGAACTTGTGCGAAGTTTTCAATATTGGCCTTTAAAACATCTTCCGAAATAGGTTTTTCAACAAAAGCATCAATCCCTGCGGCCATAGCTTCACTTGACATTTCTTTTGTCCAATAGCCGGTAATAATAATAAAAGGAATCTCACTTGCAAAAGACTTTAATTTTTTTTTAAATTCAAAGCCATTTAAGTGATCCATTCTTAAGTCTGAAAGCACTAAAGAAACTTTATGCTTATTCTCCTTAATATATTCACAAGCTTTTTGGGCTTCATTAAAGCTAATACTTTTATAGCCAAAGCTCTCAACAAGAGCACTGGTGATCTCTAACACTTCAGTATCATCATCAACACAGACTATATAAAAATCATTTGTGCCCATATGCTCTCACCCTAGTTAAGTTTTTCAAAAAGAAGTTTTTTCTGTTTTAAAATAGATTTTAGTTCTGCACGAAAAACGTCTCGTTTCGCAGCACCAAACTCTTTTAAAAGGAACTTATCATAATCTTCGAACTGATAAAGTAACAAATCAAGACTCGTATTCATTAATTTTAAATTTTTATAACGATTGATAAAAATATTCGCCATACTAACAAGGTGTTCTTGTTCAAAAGGTTTTTCTAAAACTCCTGAAATCCCACAGGCCATAGCCTCTAAACAGCTTTCTTTTGTCACAAAACCACTCATCAGAACAAAAGGTAAATGAGGTTTTATCTTATTCACCTCTTTCATAAATTCTAAACCATCCATTTCTGGCATTTTAATATCAGAAATGATCATATCTGGAGCATCTTTATTAATATTTTTTAAAGCTTCAACTGCTGATGTATATGTAATAACCTTAAAATTTTCTTCCTCTAAAATAGCTTGAGTTAACAATAAAATTTCTTCTTCATCATCAACAAGCATAATTGTTCCATCGATATTTTTCGTTTTATTTCTTTGATCGACTTCTTTTTCAATGCTTTTCTTTACTTCAAGGTCTATATTTTGAGTATTTTTTTCATCAGTATTATCTGGATCATAATACTTAAAACTAACATCCTCACCTCGCAAAATTTTTCGAGCTGAATCAACTGCATTTAACAAATAGTCAATCATCACTGAAGACATCGAAGGTGCGTCTTTTTTTTGCTCTAACAAATTCTCTACAAAATGCATATGCTCCTGTAGTCGATCTATTCCAAACATTCCAGCAGCACCTTTCACACTATGAAAGGCCCTAAAAATCGAATTAAAACATGATTGATAATCATCAGATTTTTCTATTTCAAGTAAGCTTTCTTCGGCTTCATCGAATAACTCTTCAGCCTCAATCCTAAAATCATCTAACATATCATTTTCCATAAAAACCCCTTCAAGAGCTTTATCGGTAAAAATTCTTAAAGAAATAAGAAAAAAAAAAGTTAAATTATTCTTTAGGTCGCTGAAATACCATACACCCACTTAAGCTTTTTTGCTCTAATTGGATATTTGTCCCAATAAGACTCTCTCCAGCTCCCATGACTAAAAAGCCGCCTGGCTTAAGAGCATGATAAATGTTTGAGAGAATCTCTTGTTTATTTTCAGGGTTCTGATAAATGAGAACATTTCGACAGAAAACAACATGAAATTTATTTCTTTCAAAAATATCTGTTAAGAGATTAAAACTACTATAGCTAACATGCTTACTTAACTCAGACTTAACCTTCCATTGAGAATTTTCAACACTCTCAAAGTACTTAACCAATAACTGAACCGGTAAACCTCGTTGTACATCTAAATTGCTATAGACTCCATCAGTTGCTTTTTTAAGCGCCTTAGATGAAATATCTGTTGCTTTTAATGAAAAGTTTAAGGAGTCGCCAAACTTTTCTTTTAAACTCATCATAATTGAAAGTGGCTCCTGACCAGTAGAACTTGCACAAGACCACATTTGAATTGTTTGATTAGGATATATTTCTTGTAATTGAGGAATGATATCATTCACCAAAGCATCAAATGGTTTATTATCGCGAAAAAAATAAGTTTCGTTGTTGGTACATATATCGATGAGAAAACGCTCCATCTGCTCTGTTTTCTTGGTCAAAAACATCTGATATAAATCATCAGGAGTATCGCACCGAAATTCTTTCATCATGGTATTGATACGGGAATCCAGACGATAAAAATCTTTTTCAGGATAAAAGATTCCTGTTTTTTTAAAAACAAAGTCTGCAAAATACTTATATATCTCTTGTGATATCATACTTATCCTTTAACAACTGTATCAATTTTAGAAACGAGAATGTCCTGTGTGAAAGGTTTCATTATATATTCACTCGCTCCATTTTGGAGGGCCTTAACAATTTTTTCGGGCTTATTTTCTGTTGTCATCATTATAATAGGACAAGATAAAATTTTATTTTTTTGATTATATTCTAGAAATTCTAGCCCATCCATTTCAGGCATATTCCAATCAAGTAAAACAACTCCAATGTCAGAGTTTTCATTCACTTTGGCTATCGCATCTTTTCCATCCTTGGCCCTCACCACTTCATGGCCTAAGTCCTGTAACATTTGTCCAACAACCATGGCGATTGAATTAGAATCATCTACAAGTAATACTTTCATTTTTCCCTCTTTTTTATTATGTACCTAGTTTATTAATAGCATCGATTATTTTTTCCGGTGTTAATATATCATCATAAGCCTTTGCCATATACACGGCCCTTGGCATTCCCCAGACAACGCTTGAACTTTCATCCTGAATAAATACAGCACTTTGTTTTTTTTTCAGCTCAAGGCAACCATTTGCGCCATCTTGCCCCATCCCTGTAAAAACAAACGCCCCTACTTTTCCTGAAAAGCATTTGGCCACAGAGCTAAAAAGAACATCGACTGCTGGCCGAACAAAACAAACTTTTTCCGACTGATCAAGAGCAAGCTGATACTTCTCCCCTTCCTTAACCAAACTCATATGATAATCTCCAGGGGCAATATAACAAACTCCTGGCTCTAAAATATCTCCATGTTTCGCTTCAACCACTTTATTTTCGCTAATTCCATCTAAAGTCCTAGCAAGTTGAGTCGTAAAAACAGGTGGCATATGTTGAACCATTAGCAAAGGGACTCTCAGTTTTTTCAGGCCTGAAAAAACTTTCATTAAGAAGTCAGGCCCACCAGTAGATGAACCAAAACACAAAAGATCTGCTCGAAATTGATTAAGTAAATTCACATTATGATTAATCTGACTAGACCCTAATGTCTCAGTACTTTTTTGCCCTGAAATTAAAGCTTCCAGTTTTGGTACGACATCTTTTTGAATCATTTTTAAATTCTCTTGTACATCAGTAGAGTTTTGAAGCTTTTGTACAAAATCATTAGCACCCATTTCTAAAGCTTTCATAGTTTTATTGGCAGCATTAATATTTTGGGCAGAAAAGATAATGATAGGAATATCCTTATTAAATGAACGAATTTTTTTAATTGTTTCAATTCCGTCCATGACAGGCATTTCTAAATCTAAGGTCACTCCATCAAATTTAGTATATTGTAATTTTTCACAACCAATTTTCCCATTAGAGGCCACATCTACTTCTGACACTGACTGACTATTTAAGAGAGCTGTTTTAATCGCCGTTCTAAAAACAATTGAATCATCGATAATTAAAATCTTCATTTCACTTCTTCTATATCATCTAATTCCATTAATTTTTTTGGATTTAATAAAATCACGACCCCTTGGTCTCTCTTATAGATACTATCCACGTATTTTCTTAATCCAGGATTTATAGTATCAGGAGCATTTTCTATACTTTGCTTATCAATATCAATTATGTCAGTCACTTCATCAACAACTAAAGAAAAAAGGCCATCTTGACCTTTAACAATGATATTCATATAAGGGCGATCTAAATTATCGTCTTGATTAAATAATTTTCTCAAACTTAAACAAGTAACAATTTGCCCTCTTAAATTAATTAAACCACGTATTTCTTCTTGCGCCAGAGGAATCGGAGTTACCATTTGTGGTTTAATGACTTCTTGAACTTCCATAACTGGAATCGCATACTCTTCTCCTGCGACTCTAAATCCACAATACTGTCTAGCTTCTTCTTGTACTATTTCCATAATTATTCCAACCTATTTATTCAATAAATTCATCACGAGATCAGCAACCTCATGTTTCTTTAATTTTTCTAAATGATAACTAAATCCACTTTCTATACCTTTCTTTTTATCTTCTTCAGAAAACCTTGTGGACAAAGCAATGATCGTTAAATCATCTTTCTGCAACTCTTGACGAACTTTTTTGGCAAAATCAAAACCGTTGAGATGAGGCATCTCAATATCTGTAATAACAAGATCATAATTGTTATTTTTAAGCTTTTCTATCCCTTCTTCTCCATGATGGGCAACATCAACTTCGTAACCAATTCCTTCCAAAAGATCAACTTCCATTTTCCTATACATTGGAGAATCTTCTACAACTAGAATCTTTTTTGCCTTTGCAAGGCTTTGATTTTTTTCCCGAGTTTTTTTAAGTTTCGCAGACATGCCACCTAAATTTTGAGCTTCAATAACAGCATAAATATCAATAAGAGAGATTGTATTATCATGAATAAAGACTGTTCCTAAAATTCCTTCTCTATCTACAGCAGAGTCATCGATAGAAACATTATCAATGGATATATCAAGAACTTCCTTAACAATAACACCATAATTTTTTCCCTGTACAGTCATGACAATACAAGACAAATCCGTAATTCCCATCTCCTTACTCTTCATAATGATCGAATCTGGCATCAACCCCAAGGTTTTTTCTAAACTTATTAAAGGCATAGGGGCATTAAGATATCTCACGATAGGCTGATTTCCGGTCATTTGAATAGAGTCTACAGAAATTTCCTCGAGTCTTGAAACTAAAGATAAAGGGACAGCATACTCCCGCCCATCATAAAGCTTAAATAAGAGATTTTCTTGTAGCTCTGTATGATCCACTCCAGAGATGTCTAAGGAATCAACAGCGATTTCTTCTTTGGCAGACTTCGCTTCACTTGAACTACTTACTGTATTAATAAAACCCAAAGCATCGAGGATCAAAGCCACCTTACCATCTCCCATAATAGTGGCTCCACCAAATAAGCTTAATTGCTTCAAGCTATTACTTAAAGGCTTAACAACAATTTCTTCTGTATCTAATATTTCATCTACGATAACACCAAAAATTCGATCTTCGGCATTTAAAATGGCAATATTTAAAACACTATCATCATGAGTATATTTTTCTAAATTTAGATGTTCAGTCGTTCCTTCTTCCAAAATATCTTTAGAAATTTCTTCCAACGATTTTGCTTTATCAAAAACCTCTTTTAGATTTAATAAATCATTTAGGCGAAAAACAGGAGTTAAGTTTCCACGCAATTTTAAGAATTCACTTCCTTGAATCTTTTCTAAAGCACTCTCTCCCTCCGAGTTCTCCAAGCGAACTAATTCAACAAGATTAAGTTGAGGGATAGCAAATGAAACTTGATGACTTTTTATAATCAGTGCTGGAACAATTGCTAATGTTAAGGGGATGCGCAATTTAAAAGTCGTTCCAACGCCTAGTTCTGATGATACACTTACTGAGCCCCCTATCTTTTCAATATTTGTTTTTACAACATCCATCCCAACACCACGTCCAGATATATTTGTAATCTTTTCGGCCGTTGAAAAGCCGGGAGCAAAAATTAAAGAAAAAATTTGAGAGTCAGACATTTTTTCAACTCTATCTGCAGAGATAACCCCTTTTTCAACCGCTTTTGCTGCAATTTTATCTCTATTTAGCCCTCTTCCATTATCAACAATTTCAACGGTCACTTGTCCACTTTCATTATATGATTTTATGTGGATCATTCCTTCATCTTTCTTGCCAACTTGAGCGCGTTCTTCAATCGTTTCAAGCCCATGATCACATGCATTTCGAATAATATGAACCAGAGGGTCTTTGATGGCTTCGATAAGAGTTTTATCCAGTTCTGTATCTTGTCCTGTAAGTTTTAAAGATATTTTTTTATTATTTTCTCTTGAAAAATCACGCACCAATCTCTCAAACTTAGTTAAAATACTTCCTATCGGCTGCATTCTTGTCGACATGACTTCACTCTGTAACTCTGAAGTGATAATATTTAATTGTTGTGACAATTTTGAAAGTTCTTGAGCTGAATGAGAGTTTGAATACTGAACGATTTGATTTCTATTTAAAACAAGTTCTCCCACAATATTCATGATTTTATCTAAAACTTTAACGTTCACTCTAACAAATGAATCTGCAATACTCTTTCGATTATCATCTATAACAGGGTTGACCTTAGGTGTTTCAGCGGGCTTTGTTTCTGCTGACTTCGACAAAGCTTGAGTTTGTGTCTCACCTGAAACTTGATCATCAACCTTACCTTCACTCTCTTCAACCTCTTGCTGTACATGGTCATCTTCTACTTTCATAGCTGATTCTGCTTTGACATCGGGACTAAGTTCATTAAGAACAGAGGCATCCATTTTTCCATCACCTACAAGTTCTTTAAGTGACTCCAATGCCGCTGCAGATAACTCATCTTCTTCAGAAGAGTCTTCGGTAGGTGCTGCCGAGTCAGTCTCGGGTAATGAGTTTCCTCTATGTTCAAAAATTAACTCTGAAAGTTCTGAGTCTTCACTTTCGACATCTTTCTGCGTAGTTGAACTCACCTCCGGCTCAGGCTTAGACGAAGGATTCACCTCTCCTTGAGATTCAAGAAGTTTTTCCAAAAGTTGCTTTGTTTGCTCAATAGCAACTTCTCCCTCATTATCTTGTTCTTCAATAGCCTTTAAAATGAGATGACAGATATCAAAAGTTTCTAAAAGAGTATCTGTGATATCAGTATTAATTAAAAACTTCTCTTCTCTCAGTTCATCGAGTAAGTTTTCTGCCGAATGAGTAATTTCTTGTAATTTTTTATAACCTAAGAAGCTCGCTGAGCCCTTCATCGTGTGAACTGTACGATACAACTTATTAAGAAGATCTTTGTTTTCTGGGTCTTTCTCTAGTTGTGTTAAATCTTCATTAATACTTGAAAGATTCTCAAAAGACTCAATTAAAAATTCATTTTTTAAAGCACTACTATCCATGTGTCCCTTCTTCAATTTATAATTTATAACTATTGTAAGAAGATATAGAATTATTTAAAACTATTTTTTTTAGAATTTTTCATTAAGTTTTTTTAAGAAGATCATTCTTGTCACCTACCTTTATTCATGGGCACAAAGGAGGGTCAACAACAAGACGATATAATTTTTGCTGCGACAAAAAATATTTTCTCTCAAAAGCAGTGACGATTCTTTCCGGTTCAAAACTCTCAACTAATAATTTTGAGCTATACCCATAAAATTGACTAGCAAACAAAAACTCCTCTAAGTACAGCGGCCAATTAGATCGCAACTCAATTGGTGCTTGAATTCCCATAATAAAAGGAAAAATGGCACTTGCCTGCCATCGTAATTTAAAATGTTTTTGTTTTGGGTAAGGATTTGGATATAAAAGAAATTGTTTTCTAATCTTAAAGTCATCTTTGTACTTATAGAACAATCTCCATAAATCGTATAAATCGGCCCTAAGTAATAAAACATTATCGACTTCTTTTTTTTTAAATGCATTTTTTCTATTAAGTCTAGATGCCGACTTATCAATGCCAACGACCAATTTTTGTGGGTTTTCTTTAGCTAAATAATAACTGCTTTCTCCCACACCACAGCACATATCAAGAATAACTTCACTTTGAGCTAGACTTGAAAGCTTCTTTTGAAATAGCTCAAAACACTTTAAAGAATTTTGCTCAAAAGGTTTTTTAAAGTCTAATTTCTTATGTCTTTGAACTAACCTCTCAAGTCTTGGATGAATCTCCAGTTGATCAGACTCAATAATTTTACTTTTATACTGATAAAGAAGTTCAGTCTTCATAGTCCAAGCCTGCTTTTTCAAATACTTACAATAAGATCTTAACCAAATAATAACACAAAATACTCTGTTTTTTTGATAAATATTTGGTGAAAACAAAAATGCTAAGAGTATGGCAATAACAAGGAGTCCCTGCAATGAGTACCCAAGAAAATAGCTTTAAGAGTAAAATAGCTAAAAACTCTCTTATTGAAAACTTATTAAGATTTATTTTAGTCATTTCGTTACTTTATATTTTCCTTGTTGGTGTTTCAGTTCTTGGTGGATCAATAAAGCTAATGGGAGGTGGGTTTGCAAAAGGTTTGCTTAATGTGACCTCAACTCCACTCTTAGGACTATTTTCAGGAATGTTTGCCACTGTCCTTTTCCAAAGCTCATCCGTAACAACAGCAATTATAGTCGGTCTCGTCGCCTCGAGTGCACTTCCTCTAGGAGGGGCGATTCCAATGATTATGGGGGCGAATCTGGGAACAAGTGTGACAAATACTTTAGTTTCATTAGGATATCTTAAAAATCAAAAGCATTTTAGAGATGCATTTGCAGCTGCCACTGTTCATGATATTTTTAATATTTTAACAGTTTTGGTGCTCTTTCCGCTAGAGATGTTAACTGGATTTTTAGAAAAATCGGCAACAGTTGTGGCCAACGCTCTTTATGGAACTTCATCAGCATTAAGTTATAAGTCGCCAATAAAATCAGCAATTAAGCCTGTGGCCAATGGGGTAAAATCTTTTGTTACCGACTTTGTCGGAATCAGTGGGAGTCTTGCGGGAATCTTGCTTGCTATTATAGCTGCTGGTCTTATTATATTTGCTCTAGGGTTTATTGTAAGAACAATGAAGGCTGTAGTTGAATCAAACAAAGGTCAAATTATTGAAAATCTCCTATCAAAAAATGGTTATTTCGCAATCTTCTTTGGTACTCTTCTAACAATTGCTGTTCAGTCGAGCTCTATTACAACTTCATTACTTGTTCCTATGGCGGGAGCTGGAGTTTTAACTTTAGAGTCCATTCTTCCAGTTACAATTGGCGCCAATATTGGCACAACTGCAACTGCTCTTCTTGCGGCCTTAACGGGTAATGTTGCTGGTCTGGCCATTGCTCTTGTTCACTTTTTCTTTAATATTCTAGGTTTGATCCTGTGGTATGTTCACCCGTCACTTAGAAATATTCCTATACTTCTTTGTAATCGTTTGGCCAATTTAACCTTAAAAAATAGACTTAATGGTTTAGCGTATATTTTAGGTGTCTTTTTTCTTTTTCCGTTCTTACTAACAATTCTTTTATAGATAAATTCAATATAAGTTCTAGGATAAAATAATATGTTTATCCTAGAACTTATCTTTATATAATATTTGAAAAATATTTTTTCCCTTTTCTTTTTTGACCCCTAACAAATAAACCAAAGCACCTGCTTCTATTTTTTCTTGAAGCTCACATATATTCTTTAAAGTTGGATCAAAATCTACTGCCTGCTCTTTCTCTCTTTGATCTTGAATACCTGCCAAAAGATTCTCTAGATGAAATGTCTCTGCTTCATAACTAAATGTTTCTGCGATAGAATGAATGGGAGTATAAGCACTCATTAGTTTGAGCTTAGAAATTTTTAAATGAAGAAAGACAGAATGAGAATCCCACTGAGTTGCACCTAAGTGTTTTTCTATCCCAAAAAACTTTAAAGCTAATGTTTTTGTTAAAAATCCAAGTCCAGAAAGATCATAATTTAATTTTCCATTCAGAGAAGAAAGATTATGTCCAAACCAACCTCCCCCTGCACAAGGAATCGCAATATACATACTCAAGGGAAAAAATTCATTTTTCTCTATACCTAGGGTTTCTCTGTCAGAATCATCAAGTTCAGAGGAATTGATCATAAGACCAAAAACAAAACCTGGCATGACTGAACAATCAAAAAAGACCCATCGATCCATCCCTAGTTGTTGAGATCCAAATGTAATTTCATCCATATGATATATTTTTTCAATAAAGTCCCTTGATTCTAAAAGTAACGGATTAAAATAATATGTTTCCTTAAAGAACTGATCTAAAAGCTTTTTATTGACCCTTGTAGCTAATTCATGGGAGCATACATAGTACGGAACTAACTTAGAAAAGAGTTTTTGATATTTTTTATTCATAAAACTATAATAACATAAACTTAATAAAGAAGGATAAAAAGTATGCCCGAAATTGATGTCTTCACTCCTCTAAATCTCAAGCATACTCAACTCAAAAATCGCTTCGTAATGGGTTCCATGCACACTGGCTTAGAAGAAGCTAAACAAGGCTTTGACAAGTTAGCCTATTTTTATGAACAAAGAGCTAAAGGAGGAGTTAGTTTAATTGTAACAGGCGGTATTGCACCAAACTTTCAAGGACGACTCACTCCATTTGCTACTCAATTAAGCTTTCCATGGCAAATAAAAAAACATCGTAAACTTACCCAAGCAGTCCATAAGCATAATTCAAAAATATGCTTACAAATTCTTCATGCAGGTCGCTACGCTTATCACCCCTTCAGTGTTGCTCCCTCTAAGTCAAAAGCTCCTATAACTCCCTTCAAAGCCAGAGCTATTACCCAACTTGAAATAAAGAAAACTATTTTTGACTATGCTAACACCGCAAATATGGCAAAAAAAGCAGGATATGATGGCGTCGAAATTATGGGAAGTGAGGGCTATTTTATTAATCAATTTTTAGCTCCTAAAACAAATCAGAGAACAGACAAATATGGTGGCAATTTTAAAAATCGAATGAGACTTGCAATAGAAATAGTTCAGGCCATTAGAAAAAAAGTAGGTGATAATTTTATCATTATTTTCCGACTTTCTATGCTCGAATTTGTCGAAGACACACAAACTTATAACGAAGTTATTCAATTAGCAAAAGCTTTAGAAAAAAATGGTGTTGATCTTATTAATTCAGGTATAGGCTGGCATGAATCAAGAGTTCCAAGTATAGCAACGATGGTTCCTCGCGCTGCCTTCACATGGATAACACAGAAAGTTAAGCAAGAAATTACTCTTCCTGTTATTGCTTCAAATAGAATAAACAACCTCCAAGATGCTCAGACCATTTTAAAAAGTTCACAAGCAGATATGATTTCAATGGCACGTCCTTTTTTAGCCGACCCAGATTTCGTTAATAAGGCGATGAACAATGACTATATGTCTATCAATACCTGCATTGCTTGTAATCAAGCCTGCCTTGATCATACTTTTAAACTTAAAACAGCATCTTGCTTAGTCAATCCAAAAGCTTGCCATGAAACAGAATTTCAACTCAATTTTGCCAAGAAAAAAAAGAAAGTATTTGTTATTGGCGCTGGACCTGCAGGGCTCTCTGCTGCGGTAGAATTGGCTCAAAGAGGACATCAAGTCACATTATATGAAGCCCGCTCAGAAATTGGTGGACAATTTAATATAGCTAAAGAAATTCCAGGAAAAGAAGAGTTTAAAGAAACAATCCGTTATTTTAACCACCAATTGAGGCAAAACAATATTGTTTTAAAACTCAATTATAAAATTCAAATTGAAGAATTAAAAAAAGAAGCTCCAGATGAGGTCATTTTTGCGACTGGAGTTGAAGCCAGGATTCCCGATATCCAAGGTATTCACACATCAACAAAAGTCTTGAACTATACAGAAGTCTTGCTGGAAAAAAAGCATGTTGGCAAAAAAGTTGCCATTATTGGTGCGGGAGGGATAGGTTTTGATACAGCTGAATTTCTTGCGCATAATCCTAATAAAACCTCACCGGCCCTAGATAAAGATGAGTTTTATAAAGAATGGGGTGTCGATCCCAAATACCAACATCGAGGAGCACTAAAACCAAAAGAACCAGAAGCCTCTTATCGAGAAATTTACCTTCTGCAAAGAAAAACAACAAAACATGGTAAAGGACTTGGAAAAACGACAGGTTGGATCCACAGATTATCACTAAAAAATAAAGGAATTCATTTTCTTGGTGGAGTTAGTTACCACAAAATTGATGATAAAGGTCTTCATATAAAAAGAGAGCAAAAAACAGAAGTTTTAGATGTTGATCATATCGTTATATGCGCCGGGCAAACCTCAAACAATAGTTTTTATCAACAAGTAAAAAATCAAACAAGCTTAAACTGTCATTTAATTGGTGGGGCTGATGTGGCCCAAGAAATTGATGCAAAAAGGGCCATTAATCAAGGTGTAAGACTGGCCAATTCATTATAAAAAATGGTCGCCAAAGCGACCCTTTTTATTCATCTGAGTCTGAATCAGCATCATTCAAATACTTATCTTTTGTTTCTTTCAGTAATTTATTAACTTGCTGTTTTGCTTGGTTATTCACTTTTGTCTCAAGTGACTTCTCAACTCGCTCAAAAGATTTTTGAAGTTGTTTTTTGGGAATTTTAACTAAGCTTGTACAAACATAACCATCCCAGTCCTTTTTAGCTCCCATATCTTGCTTATAACGTCTTTTTTCCCAATATTTTCGATATTGTTGAATACCAGTTATAGTAGCTTGAACCTCTTTATAAAGATCATTCTGAAGATATTCAGAAAGTTTCGAATCAGTTTTCGAAGGATCTCCACTTTTACTCTGAGCAAAGCTCTCTTTAATAAAAGTTGAAATTTCAGCTGCTACACTCGCCGCAGAGTTCGCATGGGCCAACTTACAAGCGATATCGCGATCATTTTTTGGTTCACTGGTATAAATGTAAAATCTATTTTTTTCAAAATCCTCATCATCGACTTCATCATCTAACCATTCCTCTAAATCAATTACCCATTCAGGAATTTCCTCCATAGATGCATCAACAACCTTATAATCTTTCTCTAAAGTTCTTGAACAAGCAAAAAAGCTAAGACATAACATCAGCAAAACAGAAAACTTCATAAAACTCTCCTTCATAATAATAAAACTCCATTCAATTATAACGATTATAAAACAAATGAATAGATGGTTTTAACTAAGTACCTAAAGAAAACTAAAGGAAAAGAGCATATTTGCCAGTATATTCTGGCATAAAGGGAAAATGAGAAAATAGCTGCCTATTCCTCCCAACTAAAAAACTTAAAAAAAATAACGACTTAGAGCAGAAAAAAATATCCTCTATTTTTTATTCTTGATATTGATAGAATAGAATGATCAGGAGAAAAATATGAAAGCCCTACTATCAATTTTACTACTAATACCTACTATGGCCATGGCCTCAGAGGGATATGAATGTCATTTTGCTAGCTCATACAATGCAGACGGAGTTAAAATAGATATAAATGGTCAGTTTTCTCAAGTAGAACTCATTCATAAAGGAAAGAAATCTTTTTATAAAAAGTGTAAAGCTGAGAAAGATGATTTTGGCTTACTTATAGATTGTACCCAAGGTTTGACAGATTTTATGATTTTACTCAACAATGAAGTTCGTCCTGCCTCAGGTGGGATTATGTCATCAACTCATGACCTCTTTGTTGATATTGACTGTTAAAACTATTTCTTAGGCGTTGTATTGTTATTCAGATAATTTTGTCTATACTCAGTAAAAAATTTAGCTTTTAAGGCATACATTCGGCGATAATTTTCTTTACCAGAAACAATATCAATTAATTCTTGTCTTTGTTGCTCTTCAAATTGTTGCATTTGAGCTATTTGCTCTTCTTTTGTTTCAAAACGAATTTTTTTACTCATATTAATTAATTCTCTAATCATCTTAAATTCAGCTGAAATAAATTTAATAACAGCATAATCTTGAAGCTCAAGTTTATAAACAATCATTTCATCTACCTTAATTGTCCATGCCTTTTGAAGCTCATCTGTAAGCCATAATTTTGAAAACTCAGATGTATATAAAATATTTTCAGTTAAAGTAGATTTAAAATCATCAGTTTTATCAGGATTAAATTTGGGTTTATTTGCCTCTTTCTCCTCTAAATTTTTTAAATAAATATCCTTCGCACTCTCTTCAACTTGAACAACACTTATCGCTCCACGATACATTGATGGAAAAAAATTTGGAAAGATCAAGTGAATAAGCAATAAGAGGACTCCGACCCCACCCGTAATACCTAGCCTTAACATTAGCTTTGTACTTTTGCCTACACCATTTTTACCATAAGGATTAAGTTTTTTAAGCAATTGATTATTCTCAGGATTTTTATCAAGTAAAGAGCTTTTGACTAAATATTGAATTTTATCAAACTCTACTTTAGCCTGAGATCTATCCAGTTTTTTATCAAAGGTCTCTTTAATTTTAGTGTTAACTAAATTTTCAATTCCCCTAGCAATTGATTCAGCGTATTCTTGCTTACGCTTTTTAAGTGTTTGTTCTTCTTTTTCTTTGCGCACTCGAATATTTTCCATTTCTTGAGCACGCAGTTTGGCAAGTAACTCTTTTTCCTTCTTAATATGAGCTTGAGTTCTCTGCCTTTGTGCTGCTTCTTTTTCCTGTAATTCTTGATCTATTTCTTTAAGTTTCTCTTCACGAACTTTTTGAGCATCCAATTGAGCTTTCTCTAAACACTCACTGGCTATCTTTTCAATACGCAAAGCCTCTTCTTTAGCGTCTTTAAGGATTTCTTGTTCTTTAAGACTCATATTTTCTTTAAATTTTTCTTTTTGCTCCTGAATAGAGGATCGAATATTTTCAACATCTGCCAAAAGTTTGTTTTTTTCATTCTCTAGTTCTTCAATAGAGTCCTTAAGCTCCGAGTTTTCAGATTGTAATTTCTGCTTCAGCTCTTCTAATTCTTTTAAACTTTCTTGGTGTAGTTTTGCAGACTTATCTTGAGCAAAGGCAATAACTTCACTGGCCTTATCGTGGGCTTGCTGTAATTCATTTTTACTACTAAGGTACAACTCTTTAGCTTCATCCTTGGCTTCTTGGATCAATTTCTCTGACTTTTCCTTAGCACTGGTTAAAACTGTCTCGTACTCACTTAAAGCCTTTTCTTTGATTTTACTTGCTTCTTGATTTGCTTCATGAAGTTTACGCAGAAGCTCTTCATTTAATTTTTCAATTTTTTCTTTAGACTCTTTTTGAGTTTTCTCTTCCAAGTCTTTAATCATCTTATGCTTTTGACTAGCTTCTTCAAGAAAAGCCTTCGCCTCTTGTTCCATTTTTTCAGATTTTTGATAACTTCTATCTAGTATGGAGTTTGCTTCGGCATTATTTTTTTCTTTAAGACTTTCTAGACGAGAAAACTCTTTATCTCGCATCTCTTTTAATTTTATATCTAGTTTGTTTTTTTCATCTTCAAAGTAATTTTTTGCTTTTTGGTTAGCCGCTGTGAGTTCTTCTTGCTTACTAGTTATTTCATTTTGAGTCTGAGTCAACAAATCTTGTAAACGAAGTTCTTCTTGTTTTAACTCTTCAATTTTGTGATTAAAATCTTCTTCTTCTCTTTGAAGGTTCTCAACTTCACGATGTTTTTTTTCAATATTTTCGTTTAGCTCATCCAGTTGTTGACTTCGTGCTTGAGTTGTTTCTGTCAGCTCCGCCAGTTTTTTTTCAAGTTCATTCTTTTGCTCATGCTTAATTTCGAGTTGATCTTTTTCATAAGATAAATCTTCTTGGCATTGCTTTAATTCCTTTTCAAGCTTGGCCAAAACCTCAGAGACCTCATTTTTTTCTTTCTCATAAAGTCTTTTATTTTCTAAATACTCAGTATCTAATTGCGCAAGTTCTTTCTTTTTATGAGAAACCTTCGCATATAATTCATCTTGCTGTCTGTCTAGGTCTTGTTTTTTTTCTAAGGTTTCACTAATCTTTTCATGAAGAGTGTCAAGTTTATCACGTAATTGAAACCTTTGCTCTTCGGCTTGAGAAATATTTTGTTCAATAAGCTTTAATTTGTCATTACCTTCAAAAAGAATTCTCTCCTTTTCTTTATTTGCCTGTCCAAGAATTTTTTCACTCTCACATTGCGCCTCTTCTAAAATGGACTCTGATCGTTCTCTGGCCTCTTCAATGATTTCTTTAGCTTCTAATTGAGCTTCATCAACTTCTTCATTAGACTTGGATAAAGCTTCATCAATAATTCTCTTAGCTTCATATTCAGCTTCTTCTTTAATCTTAAGAGCTAAGACTTTGGACTCAATTTCAATTTTTTGTAGCTCTAGTTGTTCAATTTCAGAAAATTGTGAATCGGAAACCATTGAGACTCTATCTCTAATCGCTTCCAAACTTTTATCTGCTTCAATTGAAAAAGGACTAGTACTGTCATGGTCCTCTAGTTTAAAAGCATTATTTCCGGCAACAGAGCTTCTTTGAATAAAAGGTCCTTTAGGGCCAGAAAGATTAAATTGTCCAGTTTTGTCTTCATTTTTTTGACCAAACTCAACGAGATTATCCTGCTCAGAAACTTCGTCATCTTTAACAAAGTTTTCATGAGAAATTTCGACGACGAGACTTCTATTGCCTAAAGATAGAATATTACCTGACTTAAGTGGATACCATTGATGAGGTACAATCCTATCCCCACCTAAAAAACTTCCGTTAGTCGTTCCCAAATCTTGAATTTTGATTTCATTTGAATCTAGTTTTACTTTTAAGTGCCTACGACTTAATAACTCATTATCAACAACGATATCCGCTTTATTGGTACGACCAATGGTAAAAACTTTTTGATTAAGCTCAAACTTTTTCACTCCATCGTTTAAATGTATTTTTACATTTACTTTCGTCTTCAATGACTTTCCTAGTTTTTCTTATGAAGCTTTTTTTACTTCATCATCCTCATTAACGACTTCTACGACCTCATCTTTATCTTCATTATTTTCTTGCTGTGCCTCAGGACTGTCGTGTTCCTGTTTTACAGCTTCCTCTTTTTTAGAGTTTTTATCTTGTGCAGACTCATCTTTTTCAGAGGTCAAGACTTTGTGTTTATTAACTTGAGAGTCTACGGCTTCCTCAGCTAAAGCTTCTAAAGGATCTCTATGTTCATTAAATTCTGGAATATCTTTTGGTAAAACATTATTCTCACAGCTATCCCATAAAAGCTCCATAGAGTTTTCAAATTTATTCACTGTTTTCATAAAAACTTTTTCTGGATCAAACAAAGTATTTAAAAAAGTCATACAAACAGAAACAATAATTCCAATAATTGAAGTGCTCATTGCAAATGCAATACTCTTCAAGAAGTTATCCATGATAACTTTTGCTCCTTCAACATCTTCAAGGCGCATATTACCTAGTTCAGGTAAGGCGGCCATAATCCCTAAGAATGTTCCAAAAATACCACCTATAATAAAAATACCAGGAAGAACATTTAAAACATCATGAGTTGCTTGGACAGGTATGATTCCCATAATTTTTTTAAAACATATATTATTGTCAAAAACATTTTTTGTTAATTCAATAAAACGTGGTCTTTCTTTGTTGTAACGTAAGTGCTTCACTTGTCTTAGTGATTCCTTAACTAACCTCGCACAGCCATCTTGAATCAAAAAAACTCTATCTGTAAAGTCCATAACATAATCTGGATTTCTACGCTTCATGTAGGCCCGAACAACAAAAAGTTCATAATAAGTTTTTTCTAAAATATATTTCATTGCCACATAAAACGAATCATTTTTTTGGCTTGAACTTTTTCCTTCTAAAAGATCATGTGCTCGTTTATAAAACTCTTTAGCAAACCAAAGTTCTCGTGTAACAGTATAGTGTACGAGAAGTCTCAATATCGTTGCGATACTAAAAGTAAATAGCATCACTGGTAATAAATGGACAGCTAGATCTTCTGTTAAAAAATTAATAAATCCTGTAATTGTTTCTTGTGAAAACATATTCGACTCCGTTCTTATTTATTATCCAATTCAAATTTTATAATAACTCTTTGTTCTTTTTTACAGTCATACTTTTGGCAAAATTCTTTTCTGCTCATTTCTTTTGCAGGAGCTCTTCCCTCTAAAGCCCCACTAAAATAACTTCTTCCCGAGACTTTCAGTAGTGGCGTGATTTGCTTTTGTTTGCCAAACTTAAGCTTTCTTGTATCAATAATATGCTTAAAAACTGACTTTGCTCTTTCAATAGAAAGGTTTGTATTATATTCCATCGCTTTGCGATCTTTTGGATCTAAACTATTTGGATTGACATAGCGTCCTTGATACGTAGGAGAAGCAAAACCAATAATATCAACGGCCTTAATCTTTTTAGCTATTTTTGGATCATTAAATATAGACTCAGCATAAATAGGCATAAATTTATTTAGTGTTTTTCTCATATCAGTCTTAAGCCTTGCTCTTCCACTATCAAAATAGCTATCTCCAAAAGCAAGTACCACTTCACCCGTTTCAGGGTCAACTGAGGCTTCAATTCCATTTCTTTTAAAGTTATCACTAATCTTTTTAGCAAGTTTCTTTTTAGCATTAATGATTTCTTGAGCTTTTTTAAGATCTTTTGACAGCTGATTCTTTTCCCCTGTTAATTTATCCTTTTCTGCTGCTAGTTTTCTTTTTTCTTCACCAAGTTGTTTTGTCACTGCTGTCAGTTGATCTTTTTCAGCATCTAGTTTTGAGTTAACCCCTGCTAATTGTTTATTAATTTTCTTTAACTCTTCTTGCTGGGACTTAAGCAAGTTTTTTTGTCCTTTAAGTTTATTCCTTTGCGCTTCAAGTGCTGATCGTTGTCCCTCAAGTCTAGCAACTTCAGCCTGGAAGGCTTGTTTTGTTTCTTCTAGCTCTGCTTTAGTTTGAGCAAACTGGTTTTGAACTTTCGCAAGTTCGGCATCAAGTTTTGCTTTTTGTGACTGTGCCGACGAAAGCTCTTGATCAAGCTTCCTTTTTTGCTCTTGTTGCTTCTCAATTGTTTTATTGGCAAACTCTAATTGTTTATTAGCTTTTGAGACTGCTGTATTGACCGCCACAAGTTTCTTTTTTATACTTTGATTTCTTTGGCTTAGTTTTGCCACTTCTCTTTCTGATTGTTTCTTTAGCGCTCTCATTCTTTTTATATAATTTGCTTTTGAGATTTTTCTTTTCTTTTGCTCATTTTTGAGCTTTTGAATTTGTTTATTTAAATTGCTATTAATTTTGGCAATTTTTCTCTCGTTAATCTGAATTCTTTTCTTTTTCTGATTAATATCTTTATTCAACTTAGATATTTCTTGTTGTTTTGCCTTTAAGACTTTTTGTTTAAGGGCAATAATACTATCTTTTTGTTCAATAACTTTCTTTTTATTCTCAACTTCTTGATCGAGATTTGCAATTTGACTTTCTTTTTGCTCAATTAATTGCTCTCGTTGTAGAATTTCTTCATCTTTAAGCTGAATCGTTTCCACTTGTGTTTTTATTGTTTCTTTAGCACTTGCAATAGTTCGATCTCTACGTTTAATTTTTGACTTAGAAAGAACGTTAGCATTAATGATATTTCTTATCATTTGTTGATATTGATTTAAGGCCATTTCTTTGCGTTCATTTTCTAGCGCACGCTTTCTTAGCTCAGATGCCTCTTCTCTATTTTCTTCCTCTAGTAAAGTCAACTTATCCATTAGTTGCTCATACATCTCTTGTTCTTTCTCATTAGCAGATTTTTCAAGATAGTTTTCTTTTAAATTATTGTAGGCCTTAATTTGATTCTCAAGGTCTTGTGCTCGTTCAGCTAATTGCTGGTTTTTAATTTGTTGTTGTAAAGTATGTGTTCCTGTTCTTAGCGAAGCGACAACGTAAAGAAGTAAAAAAACAACAGAAAGAACCATAAATAAGTCAGAATAACTGGCCCATTGGTCTCCAGACTCATGCTTTTTTTTCAATTTATCATAATCAAAACTCATAAATTCACCCAAATTTTTTAGACAACCCATTATCTATTTCGGTTTTTTAAGAAAATAATTTAGTTTTTAAACATGCTTATCTTGAGTTAAAAATTTTCCGCCTCTGCTTTACTCAACAGAACATAAGTAAAATTCGGTATTACGATGTTTTCACGCCATATGTACGTAAGTAATTGATATTCTGTGTGATTAACTGAGTAGGGTTCTTTTTTGGCCAAATTGATTTTATACCTGATTTTACTTTTTTCTTAAGGCAGTGTAGAAAAAGGCATACAAAAACGGTAAGATTTATGGCAACGCAAAAGACATTGAATACAAGTTTTGGTTTGATATCCTACTTAGAAGCAAATCCAAAAAAAGAAGAGACTCTTTTTTTTATTCATGGAAATTCTCACAGTAAAAGTAGCTTTTCCAATCAACTAAGCTCTCCACGTTTTGATAATTTTAGACTTATTGCGCTTGATCTTCCAGGTCATGGAGCATCTTGTCAGTTAGAAAATTACTCACTTTCTCTGTATTATGAACTGCTTTGTGAGTTTATTTTAAGCTTTAATATTGAAAAATATATTCTGATAGGACACTCACTTGGAGGGCATATCGCAATTGAAGCACTTGAGGGTTTAAATCCTAGTGGACTAATTCTTTCGGGGACACCTCCGCTCTCCCATCAAGACCTGCAAACAAATCCTTTTGTTGAGTCTGAAGAATTACAGCTTTTATTTCAGGATGATTTATCGCCCTTAGAACTCGATCGCTTGGCCAAGTCGTTTTATCATAAAGCTCCTTTGAATCTGATTCAAACCCAAGTTGATATTAAAAATACAGATAAACAAGTCAAAAAATCTTTACAAGAATGCCTCCAAAAACAAGATTTTAAAGATGAAGTCGATATTCTCAAATCGACACTGATTCCTACTGCTATTTTTCATGGAGAATATGATCAATATATCAACTTAAATTATTTAGAAGTTATTGATCTTAATCTATGGAATAATGAAATCCAAATCTTTAAGACAGGACACAATATTCATGCTGAAGATTCTTGGAATTTTAACTATAGACTACATGAATTTGCTTTAGATGTTTTTAATATTTCTCAACCGAGTATGCACCATTCAATAACCGGCAGAAACACTTCTTTCACACAAAAAAGTATTTAGTTTTCTAATTTTGGTATACAACCAATTCGTTTATCATGGGGTGGATAATTTGAACGAATTCCATCGGAACCCGAACTCCCACTACTATCATCAGGAACAGAGGCACTACCGCAACTAATTTCATTACCCTGCTTTAAAGTATAAACTCTTTGATGTGACTTTTTTATATAGGGAGAACTTGGGTCTGCTGGCCAATAAAACTGAATTTTTTTGCCTGCAACAGTATCACTTGTAGGCTGGATATGTTGACCACCCTCAATATAAAACCAAATCTTTTTTAAGACTGTTTCTCTAATCAAAATAAAATCACAAACATTGTCTTGTTTAGCCGCATACAAACCTTCGGTATCGATCCCGATAATTTCTCGCATTGCCTTAAAAAGAGCACTATTACTATAATAATGCTGTTGAGTTGGACAATAAGCTTTGTACGTTTCACTATCTATAAAAGGGGTCATATAATATCCCAATTTATTGCTTATGGTTTCGGCCACTCCTTCATCTTCTTCAGAACCAACACCTGTATCACCATCATCAATACCACTTGGCCATTCAAGTTCAAAAAAGAGATTTAAAGAGCTACTCAGAGTCTGCCCTTGTAAGCGAATATTTTGCTCTAAAAGTTCATGAACTCTAAGTTTTCCTTCTCCTCCTAGATTATAAAACCGTGGGTCTTCCCGATTCCAAACCGTAAATACATTTGTTGTTTCTTCTAATAAAGGACTATTAATAGGAGTCGTTCCATAAAGTTCCATATCATGACAATTAACTGTTTGTAAGGACGAAGCTTTTAAGGGTTCAGGCCTTGTTGCTGAAATAAAATAAAAGTGAAATCTATTCACATCTTCTATAATAAAGCTTCCATCCGTAGAATCAATAACTCCTGTTCTAAACAAACATGAGTACTGATTGACGGGCATTAAAGCTAGTGGTCCACCAATATTATCTTCAATGAGGTCAGAAATTAAGCGCATTTGAATCGTTGTTGAACGCGCACCTGAATTATTTTCAACAATACTTAAACGATAGGTTTCATCTTCAGAGAGTCCCCCGACCTCTACAGAGAAAGATGTTGCCCCTTTTTCTGGCTCAAAAGCTAAAGTGTTGGTATTTCCCTTTTCATCTTTAACTTCAATGGAGCAACTGGCAGTAAGACTTCCATCTCGAGGAAGTGTATTACAAAACCCCCAAATATCCTCGATATCTGTTGCTGAAATCTCAGCTGTTGTTTGGGTTTCAAAATATAAAAGTCGTGTTTCAGGATTTGCTCCTGAGTTTTTTTCACTGCAAATGGCCTCACAATTGCCTAAACTAATAGGCTTAGCATTTTGGCAAGCACAGTGATTTGGTTGAATGATAATGGCTCCAGAAGGCCTTTCTATAGTTAACTCAGAGCTCGGTTCTTCTTCCTGTGGCTCATCAGTTATTGCAGTTGCATCGTAATCTAATACTGGCCTATTTCTAGGAATATTTTCCTCACAACTGATAAAGCTCAAAGTCATGATCATTGGCTTCAACAATAACCTCTTTATTCTCCACAAATCTCTTTGCTGT
>PAKC01000051.1 GCA_002706205.1 Halobacteriovoraceae bacterium | reverse complement strand
TTGTTATTATGTTCAAATCTTTGTACTTTGAAGGCTTTTCTAGACCTAAAGGAGGGGTTCGAACAGTCCTTAATCTTCTTTTGGATAAATATAAGAGTTTAGGTGGAGAAATACGTTTTAGATCTCCTGTAGAATCAATTCAGGTTAAAGATGCTGTTCAAGGTGTTTATTTAAAAAATGGAGAGTTTTTAGAAGCAAAAAAGATTTTTTCTTCAGCCGGCCTTCCTGAAACGTTTTCGATGGTAAATAAAAAAACTCAATTTTTACCTCAAGTAGGAAAGCTTTCTTTTACTGAGACTATTTTAGTTTACGAGGATAAAAGTATCTTGAAAGATTTTGATCCAACAATTGTGTTTTATAATTCTAGTGATAAATATCTTTATCAAAAACCTAAAAATTTATTCGACTCAAGCTCAGCAGTATTTTGTTTACCTGATAATTATAACAGACAAAATGATCAAGGTCATGCTATGGCCCGTATAACCTATATGGCCAATTATGACTTATGGAAAGCAATGGAGAGAAAGTCTTATTTATTACAAAAAGAAGAAGTCTTTAAAGAGGCAAAAAAACTTTCAGAAAAATTAATAAAACCAAACTCCGAACCTTTATTTAAAGATGTTTTTACACCGACAACGATTGAAAGATATACAAATCATTTTGATGGAACAGTTTATGGTTCAACAACTAAATTAAGAGATGGAAAAACTGAAATAGAAGGGCTTCATATTATAGGAACTGACCAAGGTTTTTTGGGAATCGTTGGAAGTATGCTTAGTGGTATTTCAATGGCGAATCTTTATGGATTAATGGAGTCATAATGCAAAAGACTTATATTGAGGACATTGCTTATTGCCCTGCTGATGAATTTATTTCTTCAGAGTCAATTGAAACTGAGCTTAGTGAAGTTTATGATCGACTTAAGCTTCCTTATGGCAGAATTGAAATGCAAACTGGCATTAAAACAAGAGGTGTATTTAAAAATAAACTTCCTTCAGATATATCAACAGAGGCAGCAAAAAATCTATTTAAAAAATCAGTTATAAAGCCTCAAGATATTGACCTTGTTATTCACGCTTCGGTCTGTCGTAACTTTTTAGAGCCATCTACAGCGAGTGTTGTTCATTATAACTTAGGTCTTAGAGAGGACTGTCGCTCCTTTGACCTTTCAAATGCCTGCCTAGGAGTTATTTCTGCGATTGACGTTGCTAGATCAATGCTGCAGCAAAAAGATGTCAATAAGATCTTAATTGTTACAGGGGAAAATTCTTGGCCGCTGCTTTCAAACACTATGAAAACAATATTAGAGAATAAGGATTTAACTCGCAAAACAATAAAAAAATATTTTGCTAATTTTACTATTGGCTCCGCAGGGGTGGCCTTAGTTTTAAATAAAACAGCTGGTTTAGCTACTCTTGGAGAAGTTTATTCTTTATCTGATACCCAAGCTCATACTTTATGTCAGGGGGATGGCTCTACAGAGGCTTTAGTTATGGAAACAAACTCAGAAGTTTTAATGCAAAAAGGAGTGGCCTTGGCCAAAACAGCTTGGAGTCATTTCTCTCAAGATAAAACAGACTTTGATCATATTCTATCTCATCAAGTAGGTATTCAACATCGAAATTATTTATTTGAACAGTTGGGGCTAGACTTACATAAAGATTATACCACTTTTGATAAGTACGGAAATACAGGCTCTGCAGCGCTGCCTTTAGGTTTAGCTTTGGCCTATGAAGAAAAACGTTTTAATAAAAATGATCGTATTGCTCTTTTAGGAATTGGCAGTGGTCTACATACAACAATGATGGAGCTTAAATGGAATTAACAAAAGATCTAAAAATGCTTTATCCTTTTGAAGGAAAGTTCTTTGATCTAGGTCGACACAAAATGCATTATGTCGACGAAGGGCAAGGAGAGGTCATCGTTATGGTTCATGGTAATCCAACTTGGTCTTTTTTTTATCGAAACTTAATTAGGTCTTTATCTAAGCATTATCGAGTGATTGTTCCTGACCATATTGGATGTGGACTCTCAGATAAACCGCAAGGGTATAAGTATACTTTAAAGCAAAGAATTGATGACCTAGGACGCCTTTTGGCAGGGCTAGGAGTTCAAAACTATTCTATGATTGTCCATGATTGGGGAGGGGCAATTGGTTTAGGGCATGCTGTAAATTGCCCAGAAAAGCTAGAAAAATTAGTCTTACTTAATACCGCTGCGTTTCGCTCTCAAGAGATTCCGCTAAGTATTTCTTTGTGCAAAAATAGATTTTTTGGAGCTTTTTTAGTCAAGTATTTGAATGCTTTTTGTTTCCCTGCGACCTTTATGACAACGAAACAAAAACTTCCTGCCTTAGTTAAAAAAGGTTATCTCTTTCCTTATGATTCAGCTCGAAACAGGATCGCTATTTCAGAGTTTGTCCAAGATATTCCTTTATCTGAAGAGCATCGATCATATAAAACTCTTAAAGATATTGAAGCAAAATTATCTTTATTAACGGCAAAAAAGCTTATCATTTGGGGAGGAAAAGATTTTTGTTTTAACAAAAGATTTTTTGATCGGTGGACAAAGCTTTATCCGCAAGCCCAGACTTTCTATTTCAAAAATGCAGGTCATTATGTGCTAGAGGATAAGCCTGAAGAGAGTTTAGCTGCAATTAATGATTTTATGAGGTCTTAATGTTTGATAAGTGTAAAAATGTTTCTGAACTTATCCAGTATCATGCGACAAAGCGTCCTGACAACGTGGCAATTACGGCCCCAAGAAAAAAACTATTTGGTGGATTTAAATATAAAAGTATAACTTTTTTAGAGGCAAATAAAAAAATAGATCAATTTGTTTTAAAATTACAAGCTTTAGGTGTTAAGCCACAAGACCGAGTTCTCATTTTTGTTAAACCTAATCTTGATTTTAATTTAATTGTTTTTGCTCTTTTTCGTTTAGGTGCCATTGCTATTTTTATTGACCCTGGAATGAAAAGAGAATATTTTTTTAAATGTATTAAGGAAGTAAAGCCTGACGCTTTAATTGGAATCTCTAAAGTTCATCTTTTACGGTTATTCTATCAAGATATTTTTAGCACGATAAAAATTTTTATTACGATGTCTCATTTAAGTGTGCTTAACAAATCGTTATATCATGGACTTAAAAAACAGCTAGGAAAGGTGAATATTTATCAACCAAAAACAACAGAATTAGCTGCCATTTTGTATACCTCTGGAGGGACTGGTAAACCTAAAGGTGTTGAATATGGGCATGATATTTTTATCAATCAAACGAGAATGCTTAAAACAGAATTTAGCTTAAACTCATTTGATATTGATATTCCTGGATTTCCTTTGTTTTCTTTGTTTACTATGGCGATTGGAATGAATAGTGCTATTCCTTTTATGGATGCTGCAAAACCAGCTGAATGTAAACCAGAGTTTTTATATCAAAATATTCAAGACAATCAGGCCACTTTTATCGCTGGTTCTCCGGCCATATGGGAAAGGTTAGCTGATTATTGTTTAAAAAATAAGCTTAAAATTCAGAGTGTTAAGTCTGTTGTTATGTTTGGGGCTCCAGTCACTTTAAGCTTGCATCGTAAATTTGCTCAGATTCTTACTCAGGGGACCACCTATACACCTTATGGAGCGACAGAATGTCTCCCGGTAACTAATGTCTCAGGTAAGTTTATTTTGAGTAATGCAGCCCAAGAAATACAAAATGGAAAAGGTGTTTGTGTTGGCCCCGCACTTGAAGGTGTAAAGGTTAAAATTATCAAACAAAGTCAGGATATTATTAAAAAAATGTCCGATGTAGAAGAGCTTGGAGCAGAAGAAATTGGCGAAATTATTGTTAATTCTTTAAATGTGACTAAAGCTTATTTTGAGCAGGAAGAAGCAACACAAAAGGCTAAAATATATGATGGTCAAAAAGTTTGGCATCGCATGGGTGATGTAGGCTATTTAGATAAAAATGGAAATCTTTGGTTTTGTGGCCGATTGAAACATGTGGTGGAGCTTAAAAATACAAAGCTGTATCCCATACAAGTTGAAAACATTTTTAATCAACATCCCAAGATTAAGAGGTCTGCTCTTATCAAAAATGAAAAAGAACAAACTGCGGCACTTGTTATAGAACGAAATGACAAAAAAGAAGAAATTGAGTCTATGTTTTTAATGGATTTAAAAAATATTGCTCAAGGGCATGAACATACTAAGTTCGTAACAGAGTTTTATGCTCGAAAAAATTTTCCTGTGGATACAAGACATAACATCAAGATTGATCGAACAAGACTGCAAAAAGATGTCATGGAGAATAAATGAAGATTTTGGTCACTGGTGGAGGAGGGTTTTTAGGAAGCTATATTGTTAAATCTTTACTCGAAAAAAAACATGAAGTGTCTAGCCTAAGTCGGCATATCTATCCCCATTTAGAAAAATTAGGCGTAGATAATATTGTTTGTGATTTAACAGATAAAGAAGCTGTTGAAAAACTTGATTTATCTGGCTTTGAGGCGATTATTCATACTGCTGCTTTGGCCGGAGTTTGGGGAAAAAAAGAGTCCTATTATCAAATTAATTATTGGGGAACTCAACACTTAACTGAAAAGGCAAAGTCATCTCAAATTAAATACTTTATTTATACTTCTTCTCCGAGTGTTGTTTTTGGTAAAGAAAGTATTAGTCATGGAGACGAGAGTTTGGATTATCCAAAAAAGTTTTATACTCACTATGCTAAGACAAAGGCAATGGCCGAAAAATATATTCTTGAACAAAACACAGATAAATTTAAGACACTTGCTATTCGCCCCCATCTTATTTGGGGACCGGGAGATCCTCATCTTTTTCCTCGGCTTATTCAGAAGGCCAAAGAAGGAAAACTTAAACAAGTCGGTGATGGACAAAACTTAGTCGATATCATTTATGTTGAAAATGCAGCTAAGGCACATGTAAACGCTTTGGAGGCCCTTCAGAAGAAAGATATTGGGGGTAATACTTATTTTGTTGGACAAGAAAGGCCTGTAAAATTATGGGATTTTATTCATCAAGTTTTGGAGCTTAGCAAGTCTCCTCCTATTGAGAGCTCCATTTCTTTTAGATTGGCGTACTTTTTAGGGGGATGTTTAGAAGGACTATATAAGTTTTTAGGAATTTTGAAACCTGAACCTCCCATGACTCGATTTGTAGCGATGCAATTAGCTAAAGATCATTATTTTTCACATAAAAAGGCCAGGAATGACTTTGGTTATTCAATTGATATTTCGATTGAAGAAGGTCTTAGTCGTACCTTTAAAAAATAATTATGCAATGGCCTTATTTATTTTTTTAATCCGTAAAATAGATTCTTTAAATTCTTTTAAAATATTTTTGTATTTTCCATTATTAAATTTCTTTTCTAAAGACTCTAAAGAAGATTCAATCTGATTCAGATTAAAATTTGTTTTAAAGAGAATTAATGTGAATTCATGTGAAAGAACAAATAATGCAAAAACAAGATTGATATCATTTGATTGTATTTCTCTAGGATAGGCATCTTCACCATAAACACCATGGTGGTCTCTCACTATTTTTATGATATCTTGGTCAATTTTATCTACTTGGGCCAGATGACGTGAAAAATTATTTGTATGTTCAAAAATGTCATTTTTTTGTTCAAATGGCAACGTTTGAATTTCTTTTTTGGATAGTAACTCTCTAAGGGCGTTATCTGTGTTTTGATAACCTAGATCGTGTAATATTGTTGCTAAATAGATTTTTTCTTTTATTGCGGGAGTCATCCAATCAAAATAATCACAAGCATTTAAGGCAATGATCGCTGTTAAGTATGTATGATTATATAAGAAACTGCCTTCAGTTTTCTTAAAAGTCTTAAATAAGTTTTGCATATATTTTGAAGTGATTTTTTTTTCTATATGATGTTGTAAGGACTCAGCTTGTTGTATGATTTTTTCATTAAATCCAATATCGACAATAAGCTTGTGAAGAGATTCAATCGCTCCTAAGTGAACTTGTTTTGGAGATATTTTTATTTCACTTGCCCTGGTAAAAAGGAATTCTTTTAGATATTGATAATTTTCATTTTTTACATAAAGAGAAGTAATCCCTTTTTTAGCAAGTTTTTCTAGTGTCTCTTTATGAAATGAAGTTTGTTCTTTTAAGACTTTTATATATTTTTTAGCTGATAGTTTAAGATAAAGGTCACATGGATAACGAATTTTTTCTTCAAACTGATCAAGGGCAATTGGAATATAGGGGGAGAGGTCATAAACTTCTTTTATGTATTGATTAAGAACACTTCGTAGTTGTGTTATTAAAAGCTTTTGATTGATGAAGTGTATATTTTCTTTTGATCTTTGTGTTTCGTTATCATCAGGTAAAATATAGCTTTGAAAGAATCTTTGAATATCCTGACCTTTTATATGTTGATTATATAGGTCGGGCGATGTGATTAGGACGCAATTTGAACCTTTGTGAGTTAAAAATAATTGTCTAACATCGATTATTTTGTGACAAATAATTTGAGGGTCTATTTTTTTGGCCAACTCTGCTATTTTGCCTACGGTTAGAGGATCAGGAAAAAAGACATATATTTCAATCATAATATTTCATACTCCAATATTAAGTCTATCGGGGCTTTTAAAAAAAACTTAGATTAAGTCTTTATGAATTTTTGGCAAATTTCTTAACAATATCTTGATCAAAATAGTTGGAGCTCATTCCAGCGTCGACAATTATATTTTGCGCATTGATACCACTTGAGAGTTTGGATAAGAGAAAAAGGGCCGTATTGGCCACTTCTTGGGTTGAGAGCGCTTGTTTTCTTAAGGTGAGTTGTTCCGAATAAAGATAATTATCAATATAATTTGGGATACCGGCAGAAGCAGAGGTCTTTAAGGGGCCGGCCCCAACTGAGTTAACTCTTATCTGGCCGTGTTCACTCAATGATTTGGCCAAATAGCATACGGTTGTTTCAAGCATGGCCTTAATCGGACCCAAATAACCATAGCTAGTGGCCTTAGTATTAGAAATACTAATGGTTGTTATTGAGGCATCTTCTTTAAGCAAAGGAAGTATTTTATGAGTTATTTCCATTAATGAGAAAGAAGAAATATGACAGGCCTGAAGATAATCTTCTTTTTTAGTCGCATAAAAAGGTTTTGGCCCTTCACTAAAATTAGCAAAGGCCATGGAGTGAAGAAAACCATCTAAATGATCAGTGTAATGACTAATATTCTTAGTTAAATCTTTCATTTGAGTTGTGTTTTCTACATCTAGTAAAAAAGCGGGAGCATCAGGAAATAGCTTTTTAATACGTTCTAAATTAGCTGAGTTTTGAGCTGAGTAAATACATTTTGCTCCTAACTCTTGTAACGATTTAGCAACAAAATAAGCGACACTTTTTTTATTGGCAATACCTGTTATAAAAAATGTTTTATCTGCTAAGTTTAGAGCGGTCATGGTTTTATCCTGAAACTAAATTACAAGCGAACTCTAGAATAAGAACTTTTTTCTTTTCAGAGTTAGTTGTTATTGACTTAAAAAAAGCTGCATTATCGATTTGTTCTAAAAGTGTTGTTTTAGTTGTGATGAGTTCATCTGGTTTTACAATATGTTTAAACTTTGCTGATTGAATACGACTAACGACAGCTAGCTTATCTTGGAAACCAGTCTTTGAATGGCCACTAATGAGTGCCGCCCCTGATTGAAAACAATGTTCTGTTAAAAGAACACCTGGAACGATGGGGTTGCCAGGAAAGTGTCCTTTGAAAACATCAAGCTCAGCAGTAAAAGTTGTCGAAACAATAATTTCTTTTTCACTTAAGCTTTCAACATTGTCGATAAACAAAAAAGGGTCTCTTTGCGGAATAAGGTCTTTAATATCCATTAAAGACCACCTGAGACATCTAAAGTTGTACCTGTAATATAACTTGCTTTATCGCTTGCGAGAAAAAGAACAGCATTGGCCACTTCATCAACCTTTCCAAAACGTTTCATAGGAATCTGTGATTTGTATTCTTTAACTAAGTCTTCTGAAAGATCATCAATAAGCTCGGTTTCAATAAAACCAGGACAGACATTATTGATCGTTATTTTTCTTTTTGCCACTTCCTTACTAAGAGATTTACTCATGGCAATCTGACCGGCCTTTGAGGCAGCATAATTTGCTTGACCGGCAAGTCCCATCTTCCCACCAACAGAAGAAATATTAATAATTCTGCCGTAGCGCTTTTTCATCATATGGAGTATCGATAGCTGAGACATATAAAAGCTACCTTTGAGGTTTGTATCAAGGACTTGCTCCCAATCTTCTTGCGTCATTGAAGCTCCAAGATTATCTCTTCTTATACCTGAATTATTAATCAGAATATGAACTTGATCAAACTCTTCTGTCACATCTTTGAAAAAATCTTCACATTGGGATTTATCTGTTACATCAAACTTTTTAAGTGTAAGTCGATCAGCGTAAAGGGACATTTCTTCTTTAAACATATTTGCCTTAGCATCATTATGTGCATAGGTCGCTATAACTTTTGCCCCTGCTTGTAATAAAGCTTGAGTGATTCCTTTTCCAATTCCTCTTGTTCCGCCAGTAACAATGGCCACCTGATTTTCAAAATTCATACTAAAACCTGCATGTGTTGTTGATCATTTTTATATAAATAACTTTCGACTTCATTTGCTTGGATAACTCCGTAGTTGGCGGCACCTAACCATCCACTCATAATGATTCCAACACTTCCGGCATGGAACATGCCTGGAAGCTCTTGATGCATATTCATACTAACTTCTAAGCCTTCGAATTTAGTGCCAAAAGAGGCACCGTTTTGATGATGAGTATATTTTTTGATTGTTCGCGGGGTCGCAGCATCAATAAAGTCTATTTTATCTCTAATATCAGGGATAAAATTTTCTAAGGCTTTGATTGTTTCTTGAATCATCGTTTCTTTTTCACTTTCATAGTCTTCGTCTGAGAGGTTTGCCCAGTCCTCCCAATTAGCATTGGTTGACGAGACAATAGCATATTTAGGAGTTTTATCATAAGGCCTTCCCTCTGGATAATATACACTAAATGTCCGAGAGGTTATATTCTTAGCAAGCAGGGCCTTGGTATCAAACTTGGGATAGCTAGAAGTGAAAATAAGATCACCGATATGATCAATCTTTTCTCCTGGTTTAATCCCGATATAGACTTGGCAAGAAGAACTATTGAGTCTTACGTTTTTTGCCTTTTCAATATACTCACTCGAAAATTCATTTTCTCCAATCATTTGGAAAATAGTTGACTTTAAATTAGCATTTGAAAGCACCGTTTTAGAAGGGATGAAATCATCTTTTAACATCACTCCAGTGACTCTACCTTGCTCAATTACAATTTTATTTATTTTTGCATGTTTTTTTATATCCACATCATTCTTAAGAAGTTCATCCTGCATCATCTTTATAAGGTGATCTGTCCCTCCTTTAAATGTATAAACCCCTTTTTTCATAAAATTTGAAAAGACGATACCATAACTTATGGCAGGGTCATCCAGAGTGGAGCCATTAGCATAAACAATCGGTTCCATTAAAAATCGAACAATATCATCTCGGCCTGGAAAAAACTTTTCAAATAATTCACGATTGGTCATTTGTTGATCATCGTAAAAATTCATGTGCTCAATATAATTATAAAATGCATTAACTTGTTCTAGGGAAACTTTGAAATTCTCAGTGAGCTTTTTTGTAAAGTCTTCGCGGGTAAACTCTGATTGAATTTGATATTGAGGGTTAATAAAGCGAACATCTTTGAGTTGGATTATATGATCTGCGATTTCTTTGTTCCAGTATTTACGACAAGTCTTTTTCATACCTACTGGAAAACCGTGAAGAGAAATATCGAAGACATGTTTTTTATTGGCCCGATAAAACCAAGTTGCAAAGCCACCAAGTTTGTTATGTGCCTCAAGTAAAAGAACTTTTCTTCCTAGTTTGGCCAAGCGATTAGCCGCTGTCATTCCGGCAAGACCTGAGCCTATAATAATCGTATCATAGGACTTTGTTATTTTGTCTTTTGCTTTATACAGCATAATCTCTTCCTCATTGGTAAATATAGGGGAAAATGCTATCAAAAACTGTTTAGTCAGCAAAGCAAAATTGACTAGACGGCCTCAAAAGATAATGAATATTTAAAATTTAACCTTTAGTTTTCATTGTTGTTACTCTGAAGTCTTCACCTTCTTTAGGTGGATTTTCAATCCAATGCTGACATGTTTCAAGCATTCTATTACTCGCTTTATCGTCAGGATGCTTCTGAACGAGTTTGACGAAAATGCTTTTAGCCTGTTCAAACTCACCAGCTAAAAATAAGTCAAAGGCGCTTTTAAATTCTTCTAGAGCCTCTTTGTCTTGCATAAAAGGATGATATGAATAAAGAACTTCATAAACACCAACAGGCTCAGTTTTCCCTTTAACTATGACATTATCAATTAAGCGCGAAGTAAATTTGTTTTGATCCATTCGTTCATATGTATACTCTGAAATAAGAATTTGTGCGCCGTAATATTTGCATAAAGACTCTAGTCTGGCACCTAAGTTCATATTATCGCCTAGTGCAGTATAGGCAAAAATTTGATCCGAGCCCATATTTCCGACAGAACATTCTCCAGAATTTAAGCCTAGTCCAACTTTAAATTCAGGCAAGTTTTTTTGTTTAAACTCTTCATTTATTGCAGGCAAGGCTTCTAACATTTTAACTGCAGCATCTAACGCTTGGTTAACATGGTCACCAATATCAATAGGGGCTCCCCAAAAGGCGACAATAGCATCTCCAATGTACTTATCAAGAGTTCCATTTGTTTCAAATACAATGTCTGTCATTTCTCCCATATAGCGATTAAGTGCCATGGCCAGTTCTGTCGCTGTTAATTGCTCAGATATAGATGTGAAGTCTCTTACATCTGAAAACATACACGTAATATCTCTTTTTTCACCACCCACTTTGAGTTTATCTGGATTATCTAGCATATCATTAACAATGGAAGGGGCAACATAGCGTGAGAAGGCACCTTTGATTTGTTTTTTCTCTGCACTGGCCTGATTAAAATTTAAAAAAGTAATCCATGAGTAGGTTGCCACAAAAGCAAAATAACAATAAAAAAGTTTTAATTCATAACCTTTAGGTAAAAAGTATGTGTAATCCAAATAATAAGATACCGCAATAATCGTTACGAGCATGATGATATCTAAAATCGCCTTATTAAAAAGCATCGTAATGATAATAATAAGCATGCCAATAAATAAAAAACCTAAAGAATAAAGAATGGATACACCAGAGTCTTGGTAAAAGAACTTATTCTGAAGCATATTGACAAAACTCATGTGAGCGTAAACTCCTGGGAGCTTTGCATCTACTGGTGTATTTCTAAAGTCGTGTGCTCCAAGTGCAGTGGAGCCGATAAAAACAGTTTTTCCTTCAAAAAACTCTTTTAAATTGATAGGAGTTTTTTTGACTTTGACATTACCTTTGTTGTCATAATATTTTTCTTCTTTTTCAAAGTTTTTACCTTCTATAACACGAAATAAGGAAATGGATTTAAATTTGTCCGCATCGCCGATCCATCTAATTTTAGTTTCACCATATATATTTGTATTGATTCTTTTGCCATCAACCTCCATAGATCCTAAACATTGATCATCAACTCGTATAGTCAGATCAGAAGAATCTACACTAGATAAAAAGGCCCTTAGCCCTAGAGAAGGAAATAAAAAAGCTCCCTCCATCTCTTTTGAGTACATATAGGCGTACATAGCATAATGTCTAAAAACTCCATCATGATCCTCTTGCATGTTGAGGTAACCTAACATTGGCTCAGCGTCTACGTAAGTTTGAATTGGCCAATTATGCTTTTCAACTCTTCGTTTTATAGGATTTTTACAGTTTTCATCGATTTGAAAAGTTTGTAGAGAATTAAGAAGCTCAAATGGAGGCTCTGGCATTAAGTTTTCATCAACGAGATCGCTTTTGTAACTTTCTTGTTGAACACTATAGGCAAGAATAACATCACCGCGGTTTTTTTGAAAATGTCTAATTGAGTCAGCAAAGATATCGTCGGGAGAAGTTTCTCCACAACTTTTAGCCGGCTCTGGAAAGAGAACATCAAAGACAATGTTTTGGGCCCCAAATTCTGTAAGATTATCGAGCATTTTTGCCCATTTTTCTCGGGGAATTGGCCATGCCTGAATATTTTTTAAAGACTCGTCATCGATTTTAATCAACACTAAATTATCATCAGCTTGATACTTTGGGTGTAGGGCCTTAGATCTGTAGTCAAAAAATTGAGACTCCAAGCTAGTTAAGAACTCTACTGGCTTTTGAAAATATGTGTTATCTAAATCTTTTAAAAATAAACCAAGAACAATTCCCATGACTGAAGTTAAAACAATAACCATTGTCCCTAAAATATGCATAAACTTAGAGAGAAGTTTCATCAATCTTTCCTTTTAAGATAAAAGTTTTTTTGCTATATCTTAAGTTATCGGAAAGTAAGTATTTAAATTAATAGGTGAAAAATCATGTTAGAAGAATATAAAGTAAAGTTTAGTCATTTTGTCAGACAACTTCAGGATGAAATTACTCAAAAAATGCAACAATTAGATGCTGAGCTTTTCCTAGATGAAGACCTATGGGAAAGAACTGATTTTGTAAAAAAGCCTGGGGGAGGGGGAATTACCCGTGCTTTTGAAGGAGAGGTTTTTGAAAATGCAGGCGTTAATACATCTGAAGTTTATGGAAAAATTAATCCAGAATTTGCTAGTAAGCTAAAAGGAAATGGAGATGAGTTGTGGGCCACAGGAATCTCTCTTATTATTCATCCCTATAATCCAAAAGTTCCTACAGTGCATGCCAATTTTCGCATGATTCATCAAGGTGATAAGTTTTGGTTTGGCGGGGGAGCAGACTTAACACCTTATTATCCCTATGAAGAAGATTTTCATTATTTTCACTCTGTTTGGAAAAAAGCCTGTGCTCCTTATGGATGTTACGATGAAATGAAAAAAACCTGTGACCAGTATTTTGTCAACACTCATAGAAATAATGAGATGCGAGGAATTGGAGGTTTGTTTTTTGATCACTATAATTCTGGCGACATAGAAAAAGACTATAAAATGGTGACTGATCTTGCCAATCATTTTATCGATTCTTATTTTCCTTTGGTCGAAAAAAGAATGAATGAAGAATATACTGATGAGGATGTTGAGTTCCAGCTTCATCGTAGAGGGCGTTATGTTGAATTTAATCTTCTTCACGACAGAGGAACTTTGTTTGGCCTTAAAACGAAGGGAAGAATTGATTCTATTTTAATTTCACTGCCAAGGCGCTGTATGTATACCTATAAATATCAACCCAAAGAAAACTCTCCTCACGAGAAAATGCTTAAGTATTACAGACCTTATGAGTGGTAGGGCCAAGCGAGAATGATTATTTTCTCGCTTGATGGAAACCTCAGAACAGGTAATTTTTAATGTTTTGTTTAATCGTTAAGTGATCTAAAAATAGCTCTTTTAAGTTCACAATTAAATGTAGAAGGATTTTCTTCTTTAGATAGAAAAAGATCTCCGTAAGCTAGTAAAGCTTGAGCTATTTCAGGGGTATCATATCTCGTTTGAATTGTCATTGGGTTGTTTCGGATTGAGATGGAGTCGAATACAGACATTGTAAGGTCTATACAAAATCCAACTGCATTTAAGCCTCCTATCATTCTAGAACAAAATCCCTCCTCTCTTATGCTCTCTTCAGCTTCTATTAACTTCTCAAGTAAATAAGGATCAGGATCACTAGCTTTTAAAGTTTCGATGGCCTGCTTTGCTCGTATTTCTTTTTCACAAGTTGCAAATGATAGCGATGAAGTTGTTAGTATAAAAAGCATAAAACCTAATAGTTTTGTCATAAAATTTCTCCTTTTTTGTTAAATCAATAATTTTATTTTTGGTCTGTTTAGAGTTTGCCTTGGCAATCAAACTCAATATCTAAGTCTTTCCATTCCATTTTAAATAAGTTATCACCGTCTTTTCCCGCCTTAAAGTGTGTTTCAACTTTGGCCTGAACACCATACTTTCGATAATAATCAGCTAAAACTCGAGCAGAAGACTTAACTTTCATATGTGGTGCTCGTCTTGGTTCACTAACCGGATTCTCAACCCCTCTCATTTGTATGAAATTTCCTACAGCAGATAATTCTGCAGTATAGTGAATATTTTCTTTGTTAAAAAAGCTTTTGCCCAAAAAGTGTTCATAAATATATTGATTTTCATCAACTAAGATTTTAAAGATAGTCCGGTAGTGATCAATATGGTGAGAAAGTTCAATGGCAAATTCGCGGGTTTCAACTCCTTCTTGACCTTGAACTAATCGATGATTAAACTTTGTATAAGCGGTAGAGAAGGAGTCTTTCTCTTTATTGATTAGCTTTATCTTTACATCAGAGTCAGTTTTAAAGGTACAAATAGGCTTGGCCATAATTGTTATTGATGATAATAGGGTCGTGATTAAAATGATACTTTTCATAAATTATTCTCCTGTTAAAAATATAATCCTCTAGGAGAGTTTAATAACACAAAATGAGATTAAGATAATTAGTCAGAAGCAAAACTGTTTTTTAGAAGAAAAAACAGGTAGTTTTTACAGGTGAGGGTGTTGAATACTGTTTGTTGCTTTAAAAAACTGAGAACTCATACAATAAACTTCTGTTGCTTCAGATAAGTCATCTAGAGATAATTTGTGAATATCAGCATAAAGATTTTCGATAAGCTTTTCAATTATAAAAGCGGTGTCTTTGCTGATGGGATAAAAGTGCCAATTAATTAAATTAATTCCATCACTAAGAGTATTGGATTTAGTTATGAGTTCATTTTTATATATTCTTGGATAAATAGATTTTATACCCATTTCGGCCAATTCATTGGCACTCGATCCAAATTCAACTAGAAGGTCATCTAAAGAAGCTTCTTGTTCTCTTCCTTTATAGATGAAACTATCAAAGTGAAGTTCCATAGAGTTTTTACTAAAAGTGACAAGCTTTAAATTTTCTAATCGCTTGAGGATGTCTTGTAACCTTTGCAAAGAAATATTTGCCTTTTGAGAAATGAATTTACAAAAACTTTCAAAACTGTCAAAACAATCGTCTTGAAATTGGAGGATGGCAAAAACTAGGGTGTGATGCCAATGGGAGATTTGTAAGAACTCTTCTGTGTTGAGGTATTTAACTCTCTGGCTTTCTGGGTGATCACCTTCTTTTAAAATATTGATTAAGCGTTTTTTTATAAGAGCATTTTTGCGTTTGAGTTCTTTGTAGTGTGTGAGAAGTTTTTCTTTTTGTTTGTGGTTGATATTAAGATTTTCTATTATTTTTAGGGCCGTCTCAGGAGTCATTTGACTTTCTCCACGAAAAATCTTTGAAAGAAGTCCAGGGGAAACCTTTATGTTCTTTGCAAATGCTCGTAAAGAATAGGCACTATTTCTTTTTTTACGTTTTTCAAACTCATCCAATAACCATTTGTCGTGATACTCTAACATCTAAAAATCCTTTTTCTTTTATTATAAAATAGGTTTTAAACTATAGGGTAAGTAGCATTGAAAAAGTGTTTTTGTCAGTTTTTAAACACTCATGTTTGAAAAAATCAGAAAAAGAAGCTAAAGCAGGTTATGATGAAGTCAGAATGACACTTGTTTTACATTAAGCTTCTGGTGCAATATACACTTCAATCTCAGGGTCGTATTCATCTTGTAAAATTGCGCGAATGGCCTCAAGCGTTCCAGTGGTTGAGCTGGGACAAGTTCCGCAAGCTCCTTGGTATTGAACCAAGAGAACATTGTCATTATAACTTAAAACTTTAAGATCACCACCATCACCTTGAAGACCAGGTCTAATTCTTCGATCTAAAATTTCTTCTATCTGAATAAGTTCAGCGGGAAGGTTTTTTCTGCGCTCTTTTTCCGGATCATGATCTTTAAAATCAGGATTATGCTCAGAAATTAAGGATTCTATTTGGGTTAGGACCGAGGGCTCTAAAGTTTCCCATGGTTCAAAAGTAAACTTTGATACAGTGATTACATTTTGAAAAAAATGCACTTGATCAACACCTCTTAAGTCAAAAAGAGCAGCTGCTAAGGGGACATCTTTGGCCTGATTAGGGTTTTTAAAGGATGTTTTTCCTTCTGTTTTGACTTCTTTATCTAGAATAAATTTTAAAGCATTTGGATTGGGTGTGGGTTGAGTCATAATTTCAGTCATAAATATTCCTATTCACAAAATATATCAATAATTTTTTTTAAGCTTGTTACTAAGTGGTCTACATCTTCTTTTGTATTATAAATACTAAAAGACGCTCTTGCAGTTGCAGGGACTCCAAGTCTTTTCATAAGTGGCTGAGTACAATGATGTCCAGTCCTAAGCGCAAGACCATATTTATTGGCCAAAGTTGCAATATCATGAGGATGAAGCCCATCTATTACAAAAGAGATAACAGCTGATTTTTCTTTGGCGGTACCAATAATATGAAGTTTGTCTATTTCTTGCATTTGTTCAGTTGCATAGGTAAGAAGAGTGTGTTCATGTTGAAAAATCTTATCTAAACCTATTTGATTAATAAACTTAATGGCTTCTGACCAAGCAATAATTCCAGCGATATCAGGAGTTCCAGCCTCAAACTTTTGGGGAGGGACCGTGTAAGTTGTTTTTTCAAATGTAACTACGTCTATCATATCTCCTCCTCCTTGTAGGGGAGGCATACTTTCTAAAATTTCTTGTTTACCATAAAGGACTCCTACACCTGTCGGCCCAAACATTTTATGGGCGGAAATGGCAAGAAAATCACAGTCTAAGCTTTTAACATCCAGTTTGAGGTGAGCAGAGGCTTGAGCGGCATCCACTAAAAACTTTATTTTAGGATTTTCTGTCTTGGCAATTTCAATCATTTCTTTAATAGGGTTAATGGTCCCAAGAGCATTGGAAATATAGACAATGCTAATAAGTTTTGTTTTTGAGTTTATAAGTTTTTTGTATTCTTCTTGACGAATTTCACCCTTGTCATTTATCGGTGCAATTTTAAGTTTGGCGCCTGTTCTTTCACAAAGCATTTGCCAAGGAACAATGTTTGAATGGTGTTCTAATTCTGAAATAAGAATCTCATCATCTTTTTGTATATTCTGATCTCCCCAAGTTCTGGCCACTAGGTTTATAGAATCAGTTGTTCCTTTCGTAAAAACAATTTCAGAGTCAGAACTCGCATTTAAAAATTCTTGTAAGCTTTTACGTGTTTGCTCATAGCGATTTGTGTTGAACTCACTTAAACTATGAACTCCTCGGTGAACACTCGCACAGGTTTTTGCATAATAATCTGTCGTAAGCTCAATAACGCCTTTATATTTTAGATTTGTTGCAGCACTATCGAGATAAGTGATATTTTGTTCATTATATTTTTGCCCGATCTGTGGAAAATATTCTTTTATTTCGTTTAGACTTAACATTTTTAGCTCACTATATGTTTTGATAAAAGGTGTTCTTTAAGAATATCTCTTACAGTAATATTTTTGATTTGCAAGACAACATCATAGGCAAAGGCCCTTGCAAGAATTTGCCTTGCTCTTTGCTTTGTAATTCCTCTCGTTTCAAAATAAAAAAGTTCGTCGTCGTTGAGTTGACCGGTGGTAGAACCATGAGAGCATTTTACATCATCAGCATAAATTTCAAGCTGGGGGCGAGAGTTCACTTTTGCCTTTTTTGTTAAAAGTAAATTTTTATTAAGTTGATTAGCATTAATAAGTTGAGAGTCTTTTTCTACTCTGACTCTACCAGTAAACACTCCACGGGACTCATCATTGAGAATTCCTTTATAAAGCTGATGGCTTTGAGTGTGAGCCGCGCTATGCTTTATATAGCTCATGGTATCGTGATGTTGGTTGCTATGAAGAGCATAAAGACCATGGGCGTGGGCGCAAGCTCCTTCATGTACCAGGTCGATAAAAAGATTTTGACGTGAAGTCTTAGCTCCAGTTTGAAAAGTGATGTTTCTATATTCCGCGTCTTTTTGTATTTTTGCATTCAGATTGGCCAGTACCAAAGATCCCTGCTTTGTATCTTGAATAATGGTATGTTCAAAATATGAATTTTTATCCTGAATGATATCTGTCGAATAATTTAAAAAAACCTCTGCTTCGGACTCTACTTTTTCTAACACTGTTAATTGAGATGATTCTTCTATTAAATAAAGAGAATTATAATTATAAAAAGAAAACTCTCCACTAAAGAAGTGATGAATCAAAATAGGCTTTTTTATCTGAGTCTTGGCCTTTATTTTTATTATGTTTCCAAGGGCTAAATTAGCTCGATTTAAAAGTAGTGAAAAATCATTTTTAAAATAACTTTGAAACTCAAAAATTTTTAGAAGGTTTTGATCTTGCGTTGAATCTAGAGGTGAAATCTCTAGCTCAACCTTATCAGAATCTTTGGCCAGAAATTGGCCGTCTTTAAAATAAAGATGGATAAAATTGTGATTTTGCGACTTTTCATAAGAAGCGCCAGAAGGTGAGTAGGTAAAATCATTTTTGAGATCACCTTTAATATTGGTATATTTCCAGTCTTCAACCTTTCTATGGGGAATTTCAGTCGCTCTTAGTTTTGTTAAATTTTTTTCTTTAAGCTCATTGATTTTTGCACTTAAAGAAATCTCATGAGAAGGTTTTGCTCCTTCTGCAATATATTTTTCTATAAGTTCCATTATGATTTCTCTCCAATAAGCCAGTCGTAACCCTTTTCTTCTAACTCTAAGGCCAAAGATTTATCTCCAGATTTAATAATTTTCCCTTGGTAAAGAACATGAACATAATCAGGTTTTATATAGTCCAAAAGTCTTTGGTAGTGAGTGACTAAAACAATAGCATTATGTTTTGAGCGAAGGGTATTAACTCCATTTGCAACTGTCTTAAGTGCGTCAATATCTAAACCAGAGTCAGTCTCATCTAAAAGAGCAAGAGTTGGATTTAAAAGAAGCATTTGTAAAATTTCATTTTTCTTTTTCTCTCCACCAGAAAAGCCTTCGTTGACTGGTCGGTCAAGAAAGTCCTCATGCATATTTAACAAAGGAAGCTTGGACTTTACATACTCTCTAAAGTCTCCTTCGCTCATGCTTTCAGCTCCTTGATGTTCACAGAGGGCATTAAAAGCTTCATGCATAAAATTGATATTGGTAACACCAGGAACCTCTACCGGATATTGAAAGCCTAAAAAGATTCCTTCTCTTGCACGATCGCTTGTTTCGAGTTCTTCTAGATCTTGCATTTTGCCATTTACCATGTATTCGATCTTGCCCTTATTAACTTCGTAATCGGGATGAGCGGCTATCACTTTGGATAACGTTGATTTTCCTGAACCATTAGGCCCCATAATGGCATGGACTTCCCCGGCTTTAACTTGAAAATCAATTCCTTTTAAAATTTCATTATTTTCAACACTCGCGTGTAAGTTACTTATGTTTAACATGTTTTCGTTCCTTTTATCCGACTGAATTTTCTAGTTTCATTTCAATTAATTTTACCGCTTCCACTGAAAACTCCAGAGGAAGGGTTTTAAAGACATCCTTACAAAAACCATTTACAATAAGTGAGATTGCTTTTTCCGCATCGATTCCTCGCGATTGCAAATAAAATAACTGATCAGCTGAGATTTTCGAAGTCGAAGCTTCATGTTCAACTGTTCCAGTTGGGTTTTTGACATCAATATAAGGAAAAGTATTGGCTGAACACTGATCGCCTATAAGCATTGAGTCACATTGAGAAAAGTTTCTGGCGTTATGTGCACTCGGCATCACTTTGACTTCTCCACGATAGACATTTTCTGACTCATCTGCAGAAATTCCTTTTGAGATAATGGTTGATTTTGTGTTTTTCCCAATATGGATCATTTTGGTTCCTGTATCCGCCCACATCTTATTATTTGTAAGGGCGACTGAATAAAAAGCTCCTTGGGAATTATCACCTTTGAGAATACAGCTTGGATACTTCCATGTGATGGCAGACCCAGCTTCGACTTGTGTCCAAGATATCTTGGAATTCACTCCTTCGCAAAGTCCTCTTTTGGTGACAAAATTATAAATACCGCCTTTGCCGTCTTTATCACCTGCATACCAATTTTGAACCGTAGAGTATTTTATTTCTGCATTATCTAAGGCAATGAGTTCTACAATAGCGGCATGAAGTTGATTTTCATCTCTTTGAGGTGCAGTACAGCCTTCTAGATAGTTTACAAAACTTCCTTCTTCAGCAATGATTAAGGTTCTTTCAAATTGACCGGTTTCTTTGGCGTTAATTCTAAAATAGGTAGAAAGATCCATGGGGCAAGTCACTCCCTTGGGAATGTACACAAAAGATCCATCCGTAAAAACTGCGGAGTTTAAAGCAGCATAAAAATTATCAGTTGTGGGGACGACAGTCCCGATATATTTTTTGACCAAATCTGGATACTTTTCTACTGCTTCAGATATTGAGCAAAAAATAACCCCTACTTTTTCGAGGTCTTCTTTCCAAGTTGTTCCTAAGCTTACTGAATCAAAAACAGCATCAATTGCCACACCTGAAATTCTTTTTTGTTCTTGCAAAGGAATTCCAAGTTTTTCAAATGTCGCCAGTAATTCAGGGTCAAGATCATCTAGACTCTTAGGGGCTTCTTTCTGTGTTTTAGGTTTTGCGTAATAATACAAGTCCTGAAAATCAATTTTCGGTGTTTTAAAATACGACCAATTTGGATGTTTCATTTGAGTCCATTGCTTATAAGCTTTTAGTCGAAAGTCTAGGAGCCATTGCGGTTCATTTTTCTTCTGAGAAATGAGTCGAATAATATCTTCATTTAAGCCTTTAGGGAATTCCTCCATCTCTATATTTGACTCAAAACCCCATTTATAATCCTCTTTGATTCTTTTTTCTAATTCTTCACTCATAAATGATGACCTTCGCTTTGGCTGTTATAATTTGTATTTATTGGTCTTTGACTTTGCTCTGAGAGTAATTGGGCCAAAGTTAATTGGGAAAAAAAATCAACTAATGATTCATTTAAGCGTTTAATGGGACCAACTATATTGCAAGATTCTAAAAGACTGCATTTTACTTTTGCGCAATCATGGACGAATGATTTCCCTTCAATCATTTGGCATAACTGTAAATAACTGATTTTGTCTAAGTTTGCTGAGACTTTATAGCCACCTTTTACACCTTGAACAGACTCTAAAATTCCGTAGTTATTCATTGTCTGCATGACTTTTGATGTGGTATCAAATGGTGTTAAGTATTGGTCACAAATCATTCTCGCTGTAACTAGATCATTTTGAGAATTTTTTTCAAAATGCTTAAGTACAATGAGTGCGTACTCAACCTTTTTATTAATTTTAAACACTTAGCTCTCCAAAAAGAAACAGGTTAAAAAAATACTTATTTTTATTATATGTCGTATATCATTAAGTTGGTATTTAATCAATTAAGATCTAAATATTGTTTAAGCATTCTAAAGATAGTTTTAGTAGGTTTATTTTACTAAATCACTGATAATATTTTTATGGAGCATTTATACAGAAGTACACGGAATCGAGCGGAAATTATCCGAATATTGGATAAAGGCGCTACAAATGAATGTTTTATTTGGCAAAATATATATGAAAAAAGATTTATTCATTATATTGACTCGATGGAAATCGACCCTGTTTTAAAAATTATCAGAATAGAAATTAAGGCCAGAAGTTTTAAACATATTCATCCACTAAGTAATTTTTATTTAAAGCTAAAAACGAGGGATTCGGTTTGTAAACTCGAATATTTATCTCATTCAGGTAATCAGATTGTTTTCTATTTTCCCGAATTTTTAAAATTAGCTGAACAAAGGCAGAGCGAGCGCTTGTGCCTAGGTCATTCTGAACAATTAATTGGATCGTTTTCTTTGCTAAGTGACTTAGTTCCAGCAGCTAATGATGCTTATAAATTGCATATTGCAGATATTTCTTCAGGTGGAATGGCCATATTAGTTCCAGCAAGAAATTTTCATTTTGTGAAAGAATCTGTGGCAACGACATTTCATGGGGCCAATGAGAT